>DASUTC010000203.1 GCA_036374795.1 Herpetosiphonaceae bacterium | reverse complement strand
GTGGCGAGACGAAGGTCGTCCGATTAGGAATGGTGCTGAAAGCATGACTCCTAGCACGTTTATTCCACGGCCACAATTTCAGCTAGTGGTTGATGCGGATACGGTCCTCGCAGCGATGCATGATCCAACACTTCGGATCATTGACTCACGGACCGAAGATCGCTACCGTGGAGAAAACGAGCCTATCGATCCTGTAGGGGGGCATATTCCTGGAGCGGTCTGTGGACCTTTCGCCGGAAATCTTCGCCCTGACGGTCGATTCCTGCCTAAAGAAGCGTTACGAACTCGCTTTCAGAGCTTGCTTGGTGACATACCCGTCGACCGCACCATATTTTACTGTGGCTCTGGCGTCACTGCTGCCCATAATCTGCTTGCCGTGGCACACGCTGGCTTGGGGAATGCCCTTTTGTACGCTGGCTCGTGGAGTGACTGGATTACCGATACGAGTCGCCCGATTGAGAAGGACTCAGCGTAGGGGATCGGCAATGCCAGCAGGTACTTAACCTGGGCCTCGGCTTCCGGATCAGGAACCCAACCGTACCCCGCGCGGTTTTGAACGCGATGTCATCGTCGATAGTGATCGTGCCTGTGGTGTCTTCGCCAATCCGCGCGTCACGGAGCGCGGCGACGGAACGCCCTCGTGGTGCTCGTGATCAGGTTGCGGGAGGGCATCCAGGCACACGAAGCCTGACGGGAGCACGCTGGAGGGTGCCCCCGCCGAGGTATGATCAGGAATCGTCGCCCGACCCTGCTGCGCGCCAGCCCGACGCAGGCCAGATCGTGGTATTGGGAGCGGCCAGCGCCAATCGCAGGCAGAGGATCCAGAGTGCCGCCGCTGCTACGCTCGCCAAAAACACCGGCCCGTAGCTGTCCAGGCGCTCGTAGATATAGGACCCGGCCCAGCCCATGATGGCGGCGCCTGATGCATACGCCCATTGATAGGTGCCGGTCACTAAGCCCAGCGACGGACCATCGAACAGATCGCCAAGCGTGGCGTTACGCACCGCGATCGTGGCGCCAACGCCCAGCCCTGCGACAAACGCCGTCAGCAGCAGCACGACCATCTCCAGGCCCGCAACCGAGAAGATCGCCAGCCCGATCCCAGAGAGCAGCGCCGCGCCGAGGCCGATCGTCCAGCGGCCCCATCGATCGGAGAGCGAGCCGCCGACCACCTGCCCGATCATGTAGCCGAGCGAGGTCACGCCCAGCACCGTCCCTGCGGCGCCCGCCGAGAAGCCGAGCGCCATCAGATGCGGCACGAGGTGCTGGTAGAGCGATTCGTCGAAGAGGCCGATGCAGACGCCGCCGATAAACATCAGCACGAACGGATACGAGCCCAGCAGACGCCGAAACGACAGCGACGTATGCTCCGCGCTCGGCATGACCACGCCACGCGCCACGAGGAAAATCGACGGAAAGCCGATGCCGGCGCTCAGTCCGGCCAGCGCCAGCAGGGCAACACGCCAGCCAAACGCCCCGCTGAGCCAGACCGCGCCGGGAACGATCACCGTCAGGCCAACGCCGATCCCGGCCCCGGCCACGCCCAGCGCGCTGCCGCGCCGCCGCGCGCCCGTCCGCGTCGCCGCAACGATCGTCGCGACTTGCAGCAGCGCGTAGGCTGGCGTTCCGATCAACACCAGCACCGCATACACCTGCCAGGGAGCCTGTGCCACGGCTACGCCCACCAGCATCAGCACCAGCGTGACGATGCCGATCGATAACGTTCGTCGAAACCCTTGCCGGTCCACCAGGCGTCCAGCCAGCGGCCCGATCGCCGCGACCGCCAGACTCCAGACCGAGTAGGCTCCTTGCAGCGCCGTCCGCGACGTACCAAACTCGGCGGCCATCGCAGGCGTGAGCGATGGAAAGGTGTAGACCGCTCCAGAGAGCAGCATCAGCAGCAGAAAGCCAGCAACCCGCATAGCATCTTTCCTCAATCGATCGTTCAATCCGACCGGTGTAGCTCGATCCTAGCCTCGTCCAGGCACGATCCGACCCTGCATCCAATCGGGCACGCCTAGGTCGAACGCGCGCAGCACCGTCGGCGCGACATCCAGCAGTTGCAGCCCCACGCGCTGCTCTTGAAGCTGCGCCCCATGCCGGAGATCCTGCCCCTGCGCCATGATGAAAATCCCGTCCCAGTCGTGGTTCGCGCCGTCGGGACCGGTATCGTTTTCCAGCAGATGGATCAGGCCGTGACCCACCGTTCCCGCCGAGCGCCAGTACAGATCGCCGAAGAAGACAAACAGATCTGGCGCGACATTGCGCACCTCGCGATACAGCTCGTCGGGACCGACCACCAGGTGATGGAGCGGCTGGCCGGATGCGTCGGGGATCGACTCGATCTGCTCCTTGAGTATCTGGCGGAAGCTGGCATACTCCGCCTGCGGCACCACGCCCGACGGCTCGCGACCCTCCACGTTGATAAAGACGCGCGCATAGTAGCCGCCCTCGCTCCAGGCGCTCGTCTCCGCCCAGTTAATATCGAGCTGCGCAAAGCGCGTGGCGCTGCTGGGATAGTGGTTGAGCACGAGGTAGCCCTGCTGCACCAGCCACTCGTTGATCGCGATGCTGCCGTCCATCCGCTTCGCGCCGTGATCGGAGACGATCAGCACTGTCGTATCGTCGTCGGCAAAAGCCAGCAGCTCGCCGATCAGCCCATCCACGTACTTGTGGTAGTCGTAGATCGCGTTCTGGAACGGATTCGGTCCGGGATAGAGCACGTGCGCCTGATCCATGAACTGCCAGAAGCCGTGATGAATCCGATCGACGCCGATCTCGACCAGCGCGAACAGGTCCCAGGGCCGTGTGGCAAGCAGATGTTTCGCGACCTTGAAGCGCTTCTCGGTCATCTCGTAGATCTGCTCCAGCAGCCAGCCTTTGTTATCGGTCCGAAAGCCCTTGACGTCGACCATGTAGTCGCCGACCAGCTTGCGCACCGTCGCGCCAAGCTCGGCGGGATAGGTAAACTGCTTCGCGTCGCTGGGCGTGAGAAAACAACTGATCAGATCGCCGGGAATCGGCCTGACCGGATACGTCGGCGGCACGCCGATCACGATCGAGCGCTTGCCGTGATCGCCCAGCAGATCCCACAGCGCCCGCTCGCGAACGCTCGCCGACGACGCGATGCGCATATGGGTGTAGCTGTAATCGGCACGGTTGTGAAAGCCGTAGATGCCAAGCTGGCCCGGATCGCGGCCGGTCAGCATCGACATCCAGGCTGGAACCGTAATCGGCGGCGTGCTGCTGCGGAGCCTGCCGTACACGCCAGCCCGGAGCACCTGACGAATATTCGGCAGATCGTCGAGCCAGCGGTCGAAGACCAGCTCCGGCGCGGCACAGTCAAGACCGATCAGCAGGACTTTGCGACGAGCCTGGTTGTGAAGAAACATCGAGCGCACCTCACCTTGTGCCACGCTTAACTGCCGGGTGTCGCGTGCAGCGACGACGGCTCCGCGCCGCGCTCCGTCTCCGGCGCGTGCGCGAGCGCATCCCACAGCACGCTTCCCTCGCAGTGCAGCGGGAACGGTATCTGTAAATAGGAGCAGATCGTCGGAGCCACATCGACCATGCGCGCCGGTACCTGCCGCCGACCGGCGCGAACCGGCGGGCCATGCAGCACCAGCATCGAGCGGATCGCCCGATTGAACGGCAGCGCCGAGTCGTGCTCGCCGGTAAACTCGCGGAAGAGCTGTGTCTGCTTGAAGGCCGCGATTCGCTCCGGCTGGAGGCGCTGCCCAACCCACGCATCGGCGGGCACGCTGATCGACGTGCGCGTCTGAAAGCCGGGAGCCATCGCGAAGATCACATCGCCCATCGAGCTGCCGTACAGCCCCAGCGCATGCGCGTCCTCCTGCCGACAGGCCAGACGAACCGGCGCCTGGCCGGTGCGCGGATCGCGCGCGCTGTAGAGCATCTGGATCACCGCCTCTTGCAGCGCGTACACCTCGTCGGCGGAGACGATGCCCTGCGGATCGCGGCCCGCGACGTTGAGATAGACCCGGTAGCCGTTGGCGTAGGCGCGGGTGCGCTGCCAGTCGATGCGCGGCGCGCCCGTGCGGCGATCACGGTAGAGCGTAAGCAGGCCGTGCCGGATCAGCAGGTGATTGGCGAGCAGCGCGGTGTGGTACAGATCGTGGCCGTGATCGCCGAGCACCACCACCAGCGTATCGTCGTCCAGCTCGTCCAGCACCGCGCCCAAAAACTGATCGGCCAGCTCGTGAACGCGGCCCAGCAGCTCCCAGTAGAACGGCGCCCGCTCCGGGGTATGCTGCGGATGTCCGGGATCGATCGCGCCCCAGTAGAGATGGTAGGCCATGTCGACGAAATGCACCTGAGTCATGAACAGATCCCAGGGCTGCGTCTGGAGCAGATAGCGCGCGGCGCGGCTCATCCAGTCTACATGCTGCTCGTAGATCTCAAGCTGCGTCTCGTCGTCGATCCAGCCTTGCAGCAGATCGTAGCCCTCGGTCCACTCCGCGAACGGCCCCGCCACCTCCAGCAGCGTCTCGGCGATATGCTCCGGGCGGGTAAAGCCAGCCTCCTGGTGAATCTGCGATTGATACAGCCGCAGCCGACGATTCGCGGCGTCGAACGCCATCACCTTGAGGCGGACATGCCCCGCGCGCGGCCCCTGCGCGGTCGGCAGCGTGACCCGTAGCCAGTCGCTCCAATCGCGGCTGCGCAGCAGCGCCGCGTCTCCGGCGCGGCGCTCCGTGGCAATCGCCAGGCGCTCCTCCTGGCCGACACGCAGCGCCAGCACGTACAGCGTCGTGCCCTCGCTCATGCCGCGACAGCGCAGCAACACCTGCGTCTCCCACAGCGGCTCGGCGTCGGCGGGCAGATCATCCCAGGCGTGCGGCGCGCTCACACTGAGCAGATTCGTACTCTCCTCGTCCAGATTATCCTGATCGCGGGTCAGCCAGTCCTGCGGATTGGCCGTCTGCTCGTTGGGCGTGATCGTCTGCGCGGTCATCTCCGTATCCCAGCAGCCGGAGTGCGCCAGATCCCAGACGCACTTGAGGCCGCCCCAGCCGCCAGCGCCATCGACCTGCACGACCAGATCGCCGCCGACGGGCGGCCACGACATCGGATACTTGAGTAGGATCGAGCGTTTTCCGGCGCGCGCGGCGGCCTGCCAGATGAACTCGGATCGCACCCAGTCGGAGCTACAGCTATGATGTTTTTGGTCGAGCGGCTCGCCCGCCTGGTGGACGGCAAAGCCCTCGACGCCGTGGGTGCTCGGCCAGGTGCCCGTGGCGATTGTGGTCCAGGCGGCGGGCGTCGTCGGCGGCATCGGCGGCGTAAGCTCCGAGTACCACCCCCGCTCACGTAGCCGCTGAAAGTTCGGCATGCGTCCCTCGGCCACGAACCGCTCGACCATGACCGGCGTGATGCTGTCAAGGCCGATCACGGCAACTTTCGGTTTCGACATATGTGCCCCTACTCCAAATAGCCTGGCGCTTCCAGGTGAATCCCTGTGAGTAACCGATCAGGCCGGATGCAGCCCGGCAAACCGCAGCCCCGCCCGCTCATCCCAGCCGCGCGCGATATTGAGGCATTGGATCGCGTTGCCCGCCCCACCCTTAACCAGATTATCGAGCGCGGCGATCACCACCAGATGGCGTCCATCCGCGTCCAGCGCAAAGCCGACGTCGCAGAAGTTCGTGCCGCTCAGGATCTTGGGCTCCGGCAGGCGGTACACGCCCGCGCGCTGCTTCACCAGCCGCACAAACGGCTCATCCGCGTAGCAGCGACGGTACAGCGCCCAGATCGCTTTCTCGGTCGTCGGCGCGTCCAGCGGCACATGACACACCACCTGCACGCCGCGCACCGCCTCGACCGCCGTGGCGGTCATGTAGACCGGCACGTTGCAGATCTGGCGAATCTCGGCGGTATGGCGATGGCCCAGCGGCTTGAAGACGCGCATCACGCCGCTGCGCTCGGCATGATGGCTCGACGGATTCGGCTCCGCGCCTGAGCCGCTTGAGCCGGTACGCGCATCCACCACCACCGGCTGCCGCAGCAGACCCGCCGCAGCCAGCGGCGAGAGCGCCAGGATCGCGGCGTTTGCCATGCAGCCAGGCACCGCGATCACCGACGCCTCACGAATCTGCGCCCGATTGATCTCTGGAATGCCGGGCACGAAGCGCGAAAGCCACTCCGGGGCCGGATGCGTCCCGTCGTAGTAGGCCGCGTAGTCCGCCGCGTTCCGCAGCCGAAAGTCGGCGCTCAGATCGATCACGGTCGGCGCGAGCGTGAGCCAGCGCGGCAGGCTTTGCATCGCCGTGCCATGCGGCAGCGCCAGCAAGAGCGCATCGCACGGCTCCACGGCCTCAGGATGCACGAAGGTGAGATCGGTCTGGCCCCGCAGGTTGGGATGCGCCGCATGCAGCGGACGGCGCGCGTAGCGCGTCGATGTCGCCTGGACGAGCGTCGCGTGAGGATGGTGCAGCAGCAGCCGGATGAGCTCGCCGCCGATATAGCCGGAGCCGCCGATCACCGCGATCTTCATAGCTCGGCGACCTCCAGAACATACTGGACCAGCGCGTCCGCAACGTCGACCTTCGTGGCTGCCATCATGCCGTGGAACTCCATCGTGTGATTGACCTCGTTGACCAGGAGCGTCCCGTCGGCGCGCTCCAGAAAATCGATCGCCAGCGCGCCGCCGCCGACCGCATGTGCGACGCGCAGCGACAGCTCCGCCAGCTCATCGGTGATCTCACAGGCCGTCGTCGTCGCGCCGCGCGCGGTGTTGGTAATCCAGTGCTCGGCGTGCCGGTACATCGCGCAGAGCACGCGCTTGCCGAGCACGATCGTACGCAGATCGCGTCCCGGCTTGTCGATATACTCCTGCATATAGATCACCGAGTGCATCGGCGATCCCAGGACCTGTTTGTGCTCAAGCACGGCCTCGGCGGCATCGCGGTCGTTGACCTTTGCCAGCAGCCGCCCCCAGGAGCCGCTGACCGGCTTGAGCACCGCCGGGTAGCCAAACCGATCGAGGGCCTCCAGCGCCGCCTCCGGCGTGAGCGCCACCGCCGTGCGCGGCGTGGGCAATCCCGCCTGCACCAGCGCCAGACTCGTCAGCAGCTTATCGCCGCAGGTGGCGATGACCTGGCTGCTGTTGCAGACCATGACACCGCGCGCCTCGAACAGCCGGGCCACGTACGGGCTGCGGGTGTTCGACATACAGCGATTGATCAGCGCCGCCCAGGGTACCGGCTCGTCGGCGAGCGCCATGCTCAGATCGCGCTCGTCGAGATGGCAGTACGGAATGTTGCGCCGCTCAAGCGCATCAAAGATCCGCTTCTCTTCGATCCGAACGCGCGAGGTCAGAACGGCCAGGGGCGCGTCGCGTCCGACACTCATGGCCTACTCACCCCAATCCTCATCGACCTCAGGTGCCAGCGCCAGCTCTGCCGGGTCCAGGCCCAGGATCTCCAGCTCGGTCTGACAGTCGGGGCACGTGACGATCTCGCCGACGCGGGCATCCGCCGTGATCGAAACCTGGGCGTCGCATTCGGGACAATTGCTCATGGGTGCGTTTCCTTTCTTGAACGTGAGTGAGACGTGTATGATTGATGGATCACAGCTCGTGCGAACCTACCATGCCGAGTTTCGAGGCGGAACGTACAGCCCCGTCAGAATATCCGTCTCCGAGCGCGAGCCGCCGACATGCGTTCCGCCGAGAGCCATGCCTATCGTCAGGAGATGCTGGCGGATGCGCAGGGCCGTCTGCCGGAAGGTTTCAAGATCGGTCGTGCGGCAGCGCCTCGCTTAGTTCGCCACGTCGGCGACGGAAGCCTGGCGGCGCTTGAGCACCGTCTCCCAGGGCGCTTCGTAGCGCATCGACTGTGCGATCCGCCCGATGCGATCCAGGTTGTCCCAGATCTTGCAGAATGCGTTGGCGTACAGCTCAAGCAGCGGGCCGGAGCCCGGGTTCAGATGGACGCGCCGCAGACACAGCGAATCCTCGATCACCGCCAGCGTGTTGGGATACTCCTCGATCGCGTATGCCTGCGGCGACGTGCCCGCGATCGTCCAGGGATAGCCCCGGCCAAAGCCGTGCTGCTCGGCAAAGACGGGCTGGCCCGGCAGCGGGATCAGCTGGTACTGCGAAACCTGCACGCCCTCCGCCGCCAGCGCGCGGCGCAATGCTTGGCGGAACCGTCCAGGGGCAACACCCGTCAGACCGGCGGCCTCAGGATCGAAGCGGAAGCGCAGAATATGCCAGACATGCGTCCGATCGGGCAGCGTCCTGGGCACGATCACGCCCGGTAGCTCGGCCAGCTTGCCGAGCAAGGCCGCAATGTTACGCTCACGCGCCGCCTGATCTTCAGCATAGCGCGACATCTGGCTGCGGGTAAAGGCGGCCTGCATCGCGCTCAGCTTGTAGTTCCAGCCGAGCACATAGGAGACGTAGGCGCGCGGCACGTCGCTTTCGATCTCCTCGCCCATCTGGCGCAGCATCTTACATCTGGCGTACAGCTCAGGATCGTCCATCGTCACCAGGCCGCCCTCGCCGCAGGTTGGGATGTTCTTCTCGACGTTGAGGCTGAACGCGCCGATGTCGCCAAGCGCGCCGACCAGCTTGCCCTGGTAGGCAGCGCCCTGCGCCTGCGCGGCATCCTCGACGATGACCAGGCCATGCTTGCTGGCGATGGCGCGGATCGCGTCCATGTCGGCGGGCAGGCCATGGAGATGCACCGGCATGATCGCGCGGGTGCGCGGCGTAATCTTGGCCTCGATCTGCCGCACATCGATGTTGAAGGTAGCGGGATCGATATCGACAAAGACCGGGATCGCAAGCTGGTGCAGCGCCGCCAGGCCGGACGCGACATAGCTCAGCGCCGGGACGATCACTTCGTCGCCGGGCTGCACGCCGAGCGCCGTCAGCGCCACCGCCAGCGCGGCGGTCCCGCTGTTGACCGCCACGCTGTAGCGTGTCCCGACGAACTGCGCCCACTCCTGCTCCAGGCCGCGCACCTCCTGCTCGTCCTTGGAGCTGCTGGTGAACTTTCCGCTCGCCAGGACGCGCAGCAGCGCCTGCTCGTCGGACGGCGCGATCACCGGCCAGGGCACGTTGCGCTGATCGGCTGGGACGGCTGGCTCGCCGCCAAACATTGCTAGCTTCGCACTCATGACTTCCTCGTCTGATTAATCCAGGTACAGGGCACGCAGCCGGTTCGTCAGCTCCGCCTCGTCCTCGTCGGAGTGGACCGGGTCCTCATCGACATGAATCGGGCGTCCGTCCAGCTCGGGCGGGACCGGTCCATCTCACGAATCTGAGGCAGCAGCGCATCCCGATCGTATGCGCCTGCTCAGGCACGCACGCATCGAGGATGAACGGCGCGCTGGTCTGCTGCAAGAGCTGCTGCTGAAGCTCGGCGGGCGCGGTGATCGGCCGGTTGGTCGACGGTGCCATACAGCAGGAGACGCCGACGCCGTCTTTGATCGCGATGGGCGGGTAGCTGACCGGCACGCTGACCAGATGCACGCGCCGCCCGGCCTCCGGCAGCAGCGTGGCGAGCGTCGGCACCTGAGTCATCCGCGCGTGGACCAGGTGCAGATCGGTGTAGCTCGTGCCTTTGCGGCAGACAAAATCGGTGTAGCCCAGGGGGCTGGGATCGCGACCGCTGATCATCGTGGGCCACGCGACGGGCGTCACCGGCTGGATAATGCTGTGCAGCGGCCCGTAGATCCCGCGCTCCATCAGGTGGCGCATATGCGGCAGATCAGGCAGCCAGCGCTCGACCAGCTCCGGGCTGAGTGCGTCAAGGCCAACAACAGGCACTCGTGTCATCGCGTACGTCCTTCACCGGCTCCTTAGACCGGATGCAGCGCCCAATCTAACAGCTTCAAGGTCTGCTCGTGATCGGCCAGGAACCGCACCGTGCGCCGTCGCAGGCGCTCGGCAACGTCGGCGGGCCGTGAGAAGCCGTGCGCGCCCAGCATCCTGAGCGTCGTCCACTCGTTCGCGATGCGCTCCACATGCCGCCCGACCTCGGTCAGACGCGGCCAGTCGAGCCGATGCCCGGCCTGCATCAAGAAATCGGCGTGCAGCGCAGCCGCGCCCTGAGCCGTCCAGCCGACGGTGTACAATTCCTGCAAGGCCACGCCCGCATCCGGCCCGGTCGCGCGCTCGCCGATCGCATACAGATAGTGCTGCAACCCCTCCAGCCCAGACCAGGCGGGGCCGGAGCTGGGCGCGTGGAAGCGGCTCAGATTCGTGCTGACGACCTCCATCACCCACGCACGGGTGAGATCCGGGAACGGCTCGTGGATCTCTAGCTGCAACCAGCGGCTCTTAATCGGCGTTCCGGTGAAGAAGAAGTCGCGCTCCCCCACGATCGGGTTGTCGGAATTTCTGGCGATCAGGAATTGCGTGACCGGCAGCGGCCCGCGAAACTGCGGCGGCGTCGATTCGAGGAGATAGACCTCATCTGCATCGTCGTCGAAGCCGAACGCGACCATCAGGTGCGCGGCGTGAACGTCGCCATACGCCGGGCGGATCGGCATATAGAAATTATCCACGGCGACGATCACCGGCTTCTGCTGCGCGATCATCGCCTTCACATCGCGCCACGCCGCTTCCGGATCGTCCGACTGGTGCCAGGTCGAGGTGAGCGGATGAAAGGGCATCATGCTCTGCGCCAGGGTTGGGCGTGGCAGCGGATGATAAAACTCCTCGCGGCTGACCTGCGCCGGATCGTGGTAAAACTCCCACGACGCGCCCATAGTCAGAATCGGGTCGTGCCCGTAATACAGCAGCACCGTGGCGATACAATCCTGGAGACAGCTGCACAGATCGTGGAACCAGAAGGACATCGGTGAGAGCACAACCTTCATACGCGCAGCCCCCTGGTGGTCTTGATCGCCGTTGCCGCGAAGATATGCATCGCAAGGTTGTCGGGAAGATGGAGCCAGGCCAGCGGCTCCTGGCGCGGCACGGGGATGCGCTGCATCCAGATGCCGGGCTGCACGCGCGGCTGCACATGGCGCGGAAAATGCATCACCGAGCAGCGGAAGGCTTCGATCTCGCCAAAGCGGGCGCCCGCCTCCGGCCAGAAGTCGGAGACGCGCAGCCATTCGGGATCGACCGCGCCGCTGGCGTAATGTAGATAGATCAGATCCTCGGAGCGGCGCTCGCCTGCGACGAGCATGTAGATCCAATCATAGCGCGCGACGGGCACATCAAGGCGCTGCCCGGCGCAGACGATGTTATTGAGCATTCCATCGTCTTTTGGTGGAAAGCGAAAGGGAATACCGGCGACCTCGATCAGGCTGCGGCTCTCAGGAAGTTCCTCGGCAGGAAACGTGTTGTTCCAGACGTTAAAGCCGCCATCGCGCAGGTCGTGGGCGTACGATATGCCGTCGTTGTTGAAAAGAGCGCCTAGATCGAGCAGGACACATTCCTCGCCGACCGGGATAGCTGACACGCGCTTGCCTCTTTTCTGCTTCGTACTACCTTAAGGACCGGAAGTATGGCACGACGATTGAATGCGTGTGCCTGTTAGCCCACGAATAGCTGTCGAGACGTGTTTTGCAACACGCTCGTTATCTTCACGAAGCGTTGGGATGAAAGATACTATTCACGCCGGGGCGTGTGGTTAAGGGGGGTGCTCCAATATCGGCAATCGCCTTCCCAAGGGTACATGATCGTCTAAAATATGTCAAAATTGTGTTAATTATCACAAAATCCTCTATGTCTTGCGTATTCATATAGTTGTGATCGTGCTATGGTTTCGTTGAAGGCGGCACTGTGCTCCTGCGGCGGGTGAGCACCATGACGCAGCCAAGCCAGCGGCGGGGCATGCCCAGGTGAGCGGTTTCATGTTCACCGGAGCAGGCATCGGCAGCTACCGCGCGAACGGGCTCGTGCTCCGTGACGGCGCGGAAGTTGCTCTCGGCCAGAATCGTACATGCTCGCATGGACGGCTCCTCCTGCGCGACCGGATCGGAATAAAGCGTGTCGGGTGCCCTGGCGGTGTCTGGGCCTTCGGGCACCGCGCATCCTTGAACGGTCGTGCATGCGGAGCCGTCGAGGAACGGGCCGTATGGGCGCTGAGTCGATACAGGTGTGATCGCAGACAACTGCGCACACGCGAAGTCGCCGCAAGGCGAGGAGGACAGACGAATGCCGTTTAACAATCGATCACGCCTGGACCCCTCCCAGGTCCAGGATCGGCGAGGTCGGGGAGCTGGCACCACCGTCGCCATTGGCGGCGGCGGGCTCGGTCTGGTGGTCCTGCTGGTGGCGCTGCTGCTGGGCGTCAACCCGGCCGATATCGGCGGCCTGGCAGATGCGTCGCCGCAGCCCGTGCCGGAGCGCTCCGGATCAGTCGGCACCTTGGCAGAGCAGTGCCAGACCGGCGCGGACGCCAATGCGCGTGAGGACTGTCGTCTTGTAGGCTTTGTCAATAGCATCCAGTCGTACTGGACCGATGAGTTTGCCCGCCGTGGGGCACGCTATACGCCCGCCAAGCTCGTGCTGTTCACCGACGCTACCGAGGCTGCCTGTGGCTACGCTAGTGCTGCGGTGGGGCCGTTCTACTGCCCACGAGATCAGCAAGTCTATCTGGATATGAGCTTCTTTGAGGAGCTACGCACGCGCTTTGGCGCCCAGGGCGGCGCGTTCGCCGAAGCGTATGTGCTGGCGCATGAGTATGGGCATCATGTGCAGCATTTGACCGGCGCGCTGGAGCAGCGGGCAGGCGCGCAAGACACCGGCCCGACGAGCGGCGCCGTCCACACGGAGCTTCAGGCCGACTGTCTGGCGGGCGTCTGGGCATACCACGCAACCGAAACCGGCTATCTGACCGAGGTGTCGGACGCGGAGATTTCTCAGAGCCTGGACGCCGCAGCCGCGATCGGTGATGACCGTATTCAGCAGCAGACTCAGGGCTATGTCACGCCCGAGTCATGGACGCATGGGTCATCCGAGCAGCGCCAGATGGCATTGAAGGATGGGTTACAGTCAGGCAACCTGGATACGTGCGAGACGCCGGGAACAGCACCGTAGCGACGACGATCTGACGTGTCGGGGGCTGCACGAACGTCCCACCGGCACCGCTGTGGCAGCCCATCCGTGAGGGCGCCCGCCACGCTCAGGCACGGCTGTATCTCAGCAGGCAGACTGAACGGGCGCTGCGGCGGCATCCAGCGCCCGCCAAGTGCTGCGCGGCCAACGCTTCGGGATGCCGCAATCGTATGCCAGCACGTGGCCTCCTATCGTGGGTTCCTGCGGAAGTTTGCCCCACGCACGACGGGCCTGGGCCGCATCCAGGAGCGCCGACAGGCGGAGCGGACGGACATCCACGCGGTGCTGATCATTGCGCTCGTCGACCGTGATCAGCCAGTGCCGCCGTCCAGTGGGCATCCCCACAGGGTCCCTCCGCAGGCCCCAGACAACGCTTCGCTCATTTGACACTGGCCTTACTGTAGTGGTCATATCAACAAGGAGGCACGCTATGTTGCTGGTCCGGCCCGCATTTATTCCATCCAGCTCGTGTACCGACCTCATTTCCGCATTTCAACACATTGCTTCTACCGCGCCACCTGATCGGAACGATGTACGCACAATGCAGCGTCGCACCGAAATCGATGGGTATGCCCTGAGGACATTGGGATTGACCGAGCCAGACACCGTCCTTGTTGATATTCGACAGCGCGCGCTCACCGCAGTGCTCGACTACTATAACGTGGCAGATCCCGGTTACGTCGAGTTCACCCTCCTGACCGAAATGCGGCGTGGCGACTCACACGCCTTGCATGCGGACAGTGAGAAACAGGATCACGATGGAAACTGGATTCAAAACCATACAGCGTGGCGTAGCTATACCGCGATGGTATACTTGAATACGAGTGGCGTAGATTATGCTGGCGGTGTATTGCAGTTTCCTGAGCTCGGACAGGATATTGTCCCGCAGGCAGGTCTACTCGTCGGCTTCCCGTGTGGTCATCTCTATCAACATGCAGTTACGCCGATTCAAGCAGGAACCCGGTACGCCCTTTCCATCTGGATGACGGACGACGCCGCCTTCGCCGAACGTTGGGACTGAGCGGTGCGTTCCAGCGGCACAGCCGTCCACCATCGATCGTGGACCGGCTAGGCCATGAAGTGGGGTAACAATGTCGCAAGGCGACCGGTTGCTGTTGGCTGCGTGAGACGACGACAGCCAAGCCTCCATCGCTGATAGCCAAAATGTATTGGAATGAGTCCTGGTATCAGCACTCGTTGCACGGTCGTCCCGTAATCTGCCACGACCGCAGGCGTAATATCACAGCCGTAGGCGCGATAGCGACACGCGGCTAGCGCGTCAAGCACGTGCGCGAGGGCCTGCTCATCGGTGGTAGCCTGCGCCTCGATCGTCTGAGATGCTTCAGCCTCGCCGACGCGCAGGACCTGACTCAGGACCTGCCGCAACACCTGGTGAAATGGACCGCCGTTATAAAGATGGTAATGATCGGCTGGCGTGCGCACGTCCAGCAATGAACCGTGAATCTGCCTCACCAGCGGTCCCTCGTGGAGCGTCGAGATACCAGCGGCCAGCTCCAGCATCGCATGGTGCAATGCGTGGTACCGGCTGGGGTGACAGCCAAGGCCATACGCGAACGTGTCACCTTTCAGGGCGAGAACAAGGAAGCAGGGCAGCGCCACATCATACACCAAGCTGCATACGGTCACTACATACCCCACCGCTTGCATCTCCTGGAGCGCGGCGCGGATGTCCGGCTGCGGGATCGTCCGGATGGGGATCGTCTGTGTCGTCGGCTGTCGGTACCAGAATTGCATAAAGCTATCGCGCTCGACGAGCTCGCAGAGCGCCGCTACGGTCGCGGCTGTCGGCTCACTATGGGCTGCTGTACCGCTTGATGTCTCGGCAACCAACGGCTGACGTGTGAGACTCGCGCGTGGGTAGATAAATTCCACGGGCAGCAAACGGGGCGCGCCCGTGGTGAGATCAACCACGTCAAGCCATTCGAGCGGCTCCTGCTCTGAGAAGGCGGCAAGGCCGAAGTCTGGGCTCGCATACTGCGCCGCGCTGTAGAGTCCACACGCCAGCGGCGAAATTGCATCGGGCATCAATGCCGCGTAGGTATCGACGACGGCAACCGGTGGCGCATAGCATCCAAATTGGGCATAGCGCTCAACACACTCCATCACGGCTCGGCGTCGTGCCAGCTCCGGAGACGATCCGGTCGCAGATCCATAGATCGGTTCGCGACCAATCGCCGTTCGAGCGGTCGCACTGAAGCCAGGGAGCAGCGCTGTCGAGCGCGACGTGCTCCGTACGACAACCTCCATCTTCAATCGTTCGATGATCGTCTGCTCATCGATGGTCGTGCCACCCTCGCGATCGAAGCGTGCCATATCTGCGACCTCTGAATCCATCGTCTATGCATCCGCACCATGTGCAGGTGCGCCAAGCGCAAGCACGTAGACGATCGCCTCGTGGGGAAAGCTCAACGCCGCAGCGCGGCTTAACGCCGCGTCGTCGAATCCACAGATCGGAAGCGCCGCGTATCCGAGGCCAGTCGCGACAAGTACGACATTCTGGGCCATATGCCCGGCCTCCAGTAACGCTAAGCGATACGCCTTCTCGCCATACTTGCCGAGCGACGGACGCGCAAAGTCTACAAACAGGCACACGATGACGCTTGCGTGTTCGATCGGATGGTTGCCCAGGAGCACCACCAGATCATCCGCTGGCCGTGGCGCTGCAACGGGAACGATTCGGTGAGCGAGTGCCTGGTAGGAGTAAAACCCGGCGCTGACATCCTCCACGCGCAGGGGATACACCAATGTTTCGACAGCATACAGGCCGCCCCCGGAAGGATAGGTCCGTCGACCGACTGGGCCACCGGGAACCAGCGGAGCCGGAGGCTCTGGATCGCTGCCGAGGCCCACGCCACACGCCAGAAGCGTGGCAAACTGGCTCAGGCGCATGGGAGCGTCGTGGAACGCGCGGCAGCTCCGCCGAGCATTCAGCACAGCCATCAGGTCGATGTGTGCAGGCGCGGGCGCGGGAAGCGAGATCGCGCCTGCACACTGCGCCTCCCGCAATATGCGGCTGGTTTCGACGGCCGGGCTTACCGCCGCCCATTCGCTAGCGACCGTCGTCCGTAGGTGGAGATCGACGAGACGCGCGCCAAGGCTCCACGGAACCAGCATCTTCTCGGTGACGAGACGATCGATCAGACCGTTCGCGGATACTGGATCGACGCGAGCGAGCGCTGCTCGGAGCCATACCTCAGGACGGGGACTCTGCAACAGAACCACCAGGTTGGACAGCAGCGTCCCCTGATGGGCAAGAATCAGCGGAGGTCTGTCGGCGCATTCAACGATACCATCATCCGCATAGACGCGTATGCGAACATCATCGGCGAAACGGAGCATCATGGCGTCTCTATCGCGCGCTGACCAACCCTCAGGTCGTTGCCAGGAGCGCTTTCAGGCAGAAGGCCGTCGTGATCGTGCGACTCGCGTAGATCTCAACACCGTCTGTCGTCGGAAAAGCAATAAATGGCTGCGCGGCCCAGCCACCATCGCCCTCCTGTGTTCGTCCGAGGTAGTCTCCCCCGCGCGTGATCGCCGCATGGTCGCGCGGCAGGCCAGCGGCTGCTAATGCCAGCAGCGCGAGTGCGGTCGACAATGGATCGGTATCATGAACACCCCAGCCGCCGCAATCATGCTGGCGTTCCAGGAGAAAGCGCTGGGTGCGCTTGAGTGCGGTACTCTTCGGCGTCAGCCATCCCAGCACGGTCGCAACGCGATAGGTTCCATAGAAGGGACCCGCATACCACTTACTGGGCCACATACCGCCTGGATCTTGCACGGCTTCAAAATACCGTACCGAGCGCATCAGGGGAGCCTGATACCGCACCGGGTTGTACAGCAGCAAGCCATACACCAAATTGGCGACCACATCGGGATGGACCCCCGATCCTCCGATCACACCGAGATAGGTACGCATGATCTGCTGAAGCGATGAGCTGCCCCGCAGGTCGAAGATCCAGGTAGGAAACCCACCATCGGCAGCCGTCGCATCGAGCGCTAACCGGATCGCTTCGTCGCAGGTCGCGGCAAGTGCAGAACCACCGATCCGCACAAGCACCTGAAGCACCATGCCGAGATCGTCGGCGTCCGGCGGCAGCTCGGGAACCTCAGGGATGTAGCTCCAGCCGCCACGGACATCACGGTGTTTGGCACGCAAGATGGTCAGCGCTTCGGCGCTCATCACCTGCTCAGGAATCGTGTAGCCAGCGGCCTGCGCATCGAGCAACCCATCCAGCACAATCGCCCGCTGGAAGAGCAGCGCCGCATGCGTCTCGTAGCGCACGGTCGAGATCGTGCCGCGTGGAAAGCGAAGGTTATGGATCGCTTCGGGATAGCCCAGACGTTGTTGAGCAAGCAGCAGGTCTGTCGCAGGACGGATCGCGGTCGATCCTCGACGCCCACCCTGGAGCGGCTGCCGAGGAAGAGTCGGCGTGTCGGGCTGATCCTCAAACCAGTTGACCCATCCTGCCACCATACACGCCGCGAAGGTCGCGAGATGTGCCGGATCACTGTCGCGCAGGCGATCCGCTGCGCCCGGATCGTGGTCGATCTGGAGACGTGGCGCCTCCTGCTGGTCGGTGGGAAGCCCGCGCAGCGTGCGCAATAACGCGACGACCTCCGACGCCGCCGCGTCGATCAGATCGTAGAGATCGGTGTCACTCGCCCATGAGCGTCCCGCTGCCGCCAGCAGATCGGCAAGTCGGAGGAGCGCCATGCTGGGCGTGCCTCGGCGACAATCAATCGGGAGATCGACCAGATCGTCAATCCAGCAGAACAGCCGACCAAGGATCACGCTTGCCTGGTAGGCGTGGTGAGATTCTTGACCGGCATGCGGCAGCGCAAGCGCCGAGAGCTGCCACATTGCCACCGACGGAAGCACGGATTTCGCTTCGATCAGGGGTCCCTGGCTGCGCGCCTGCTCCACCGAGCGGAAACCGCCGAGACTGACGGCGCGCTCAGATTCGTACAGGCGTCCCAGCGACTGGGCAAGGTCATGCCAGGCGGTATCGTTGCCACTACGTTGATACAACGCTCGAAATCCGCGCTCGCAGGTTGCGATCAGCGCGCACAATACGCGGAGGCGTGGATCGTTCACCTGGGCGTAGGTCGTTGCCAGCCTGGCAGCGGCATCGCCGGTGGGAGCGCAGAGCTCATGGATTAGCTCAGTGGGCAGCAGCTCGAACAGGGATACGCCCGTCTCGGATTCATCGACGAGATAATCCAGCACCGCGATGCCCGTGTTAAACGCTGCCCCGACGAGCGCAGCAGCAGCGCCTTGATCTGGCGAGAGGGCTGCCGCGCGGGACAGCGCACACGTCTGCTGGTAGCCAAGCCCGGCCATCCACGCGAGTCGCTGCCACAGGTAGGGGTCATGGTGCGCAATCGCTCGGTACTCGTCAACGTCAACAAACGCAGGAAACTGCTCCGGCAACATCTGGTCGCGCAGCCAGCAGCCGCACTCCCATTGGGCAGCGACGGTCTGCGTATAGGCGTCCTGAGCGACGGCGAAGCCATGCGCGCGCAGCGCAACACGGATCGCAGCATGCAGGTGACGATCGTCTACAACACTCCGCAGTAGCAGCATGGATCCTCGCCGTGGTGAGAACCAACAGAGCGAAGACGGTGCAGTGACTCACCTCCTTCGCCCTGGGACAAGCATTGCACGGGTTAAGCTGGCCTAGGTCCAGCAGCTGCTGCTGCTCGGCGGCGGCGGCGGCGTGTACACCGATAGGGCAATCCACATACTTGAGTAGGAATCGGTGCTGCCCCAGATGGAGTTATACCCGGTCGCGCTGCACACGAAGGACTGGTTCCAGCCGATGTACACATAGTAGTAGCCGTCACCACGGTTGTAAAACTGATAGTTGAACCTGGCGTTCGTGATAACGTTGCCGGTACTCGCATTCGTCACTAGCATCCACATACCTGATACCTCCTGTCCTACACGATGGGTAACATGTCCTGCCGCTTACTCTGACTTCTTCAGGCCAACGGCTCCCGGCACCCCCGGCTGTCGTGGAATGCCGTGGAGCAATTCGTCGGGTGGCGGCACGTCGGGCGGCGTGTCCACTTGCTCGCCCCACTGAATATCGGCGTGATCCGGTTGTACCGGTGGTCCTCCGCGTACGCGCGCCTGCACATCTGCAAGTTTTGCGATCAGATCGTCCTCGGAATCGATCGGAAAATAGTAGGCGGGGATCGCCGACCGAAGCGCTGCCAGGGAGAACGAGCGCCCGTGGAAGCTGATCGTCGCATCCGGTCCCCCAAGCGCGGCGACGAAATCGTCAGGCGTCTGGATGGGGTAGACGGTCTGCTTCGACAGCATTTTGAGCGTAGAAATCAGGTCGACGACCTCCGGGTAATGCTGCAGCACACGATTGATAAGGTCCAGATCGGCTGCCTCAAACGGCGTGGTCAACATCGTATCCCTCCTTGACCTGAGTGCGTCTGCTCCTGCGGAGGCTGCGCCCGAAGCAGCGGCTGTCGCACGTCGGCTCCTAGCCACGGGCATGGTCCCAGGCTCAGCCGAGGCCGACCCACTGCCATCATCAAAGGGGTGCAGCTGCAGCTTAACCTGGTGCTCCGGAGCATGGTCGCCACCTGGCGACGTGCCCTGGAAGTAGTGTTTCTGCCAGGCGTCTTTGGCAGAACGTACCGTCGGCAGCTTGAGCCCCGCGAGAAATTGCTCACGGCTGCCTAGCCACTGTCGATAACCGGCATGGATGGCTGGCGCGCTGGCAATGTCATGGATCTCAGGCCGAAACGCTTCGAGCTCGCCACGTCGTTGCGGCACGATCATGCACATGGGCTCGTCAACGTCGAACGTAACGGCATGGTTCGGGCGAGTCAGCTTCCAGTTCATGGTGAAAGTTGCCACGGCCCAATCCGTTTCGACCATACCCTCAAGTGGGTATATTCCGTCCTTGGGTGAGTTCGCCGGACCACGCACCAACAAGTTATACCCTGGTGGCGTGCGAAACATATAGGGGATATGCCACGTCAGAATACCATGTCCGAAATGGCTGGCTATGGGATATGGTGCTGCGCCGCTCAGGTACTCGACGCGGACACCCGAGATATGGTCGTCCCCGGTCCAGGTCACGCGCACAGCATGGCTGTTGAGGATCACCCAGCCGTGCTGATTCGCGATGCGCAGCGGTAAACAACGATGTGCAAAACGATCTGCGGTGTTGTCCATCCATGCGCGGGCAGCGGTGGCCGGAGCAAGACGCATCGAGTCCGTCGGCGTGAGGCGGTATGCCATGAGCGTTGAAGCCTGACGATCCGGCGCGCTACGCTCCGTCACGGCCCGTTGTTCCGAGGGCTGATCGGCCTGATCCTCATACGCAGACACCGCGTACTCCTCCCACGTATGCACACCGTGCTCCAACATTAACGCCAGGCTCTGGCCTTCACCGTACACGGCAAGATCACGAGCGAATCGGGCTGCTGGCACCATTGCGTGACGCCGGCAGTAACCTCATCGATCGCATCAGGCGCGATCAGGCCGTGCCGCGCAGCAGCCGTGAGGACACCGAGCAATGGTGCCAGCCACGTGCCGTGCGCCAGGTCCCTCCCGGATAGCACGGTGGCATGAGGTGCCGCCTCGGCAACCTCAACGTGCTGAAATCCTGCGGCGCGAAAGAGACGGGGCAGCTTGCGGCCAATTTCGGGATCACCGCCGCTGCGCCGAATATGGTTGCAGAGCACGTCGATGCACTGCTGAAGATGCTCGGATGGTGGGTAGATCGCGACCGTTCCCCAATCACCCTCAGACAGTGCCGCCACCATCCCTCCGGGCACTACCAGCTGGCGCTGCCGGGCGAGCGCCGCAGCAGGAGTATCCAGGTACATGAGGAGCGTGTGGCACACGACAACATCGAACGATTCGGGGGGCAATTGTGGATGGCACGCATCGTCGCACACAAAGTCCACGTTCGCGACGCCGTCCGCGATAGCGTGCCGTACGGCGAAGCCTAACTGCGCGGGCGATGCATCGATCCCAAGCACCCGGGCCGGCTGCACGGCGCGCGCGATCTGGCGCGTAATGCCACCCGTGCCACAGCCCAGGTCGAGCACACGCATGCCACGCTCAAGCTGAAGCCACTGAAGGTCAACCGCTTGCTCCCGCTCGTCAAGGAATGCCTGGGTTTCCGGCGTTGGCGCTGGAATACATCTGGCATCGCCGTCTGCCGTCGAATTGTGTTGTCCGGTTGCGAGCATCAGCCCCTTCTTTGTCGGCAGTGTTCAAACGCGACGTGGTTGGTCGGCTCTGGTACAGGCGTGCCTGACTCGGAATCAAGCGAATGATGGGATGAGGGATGGATAAAGACGTCGAGGCAATCGCAAATATCGGCAACTGCATGAGTCTCCCCTCGGGCTATCGCAGCCGTCAGATGTTCAAACATCTGAATCATCGCCTGACGCGCATCGTCGGCCAGCCGGTGTTGCCACAGTGCCTCGCGCCACAGCTCCAGACCATGCGGATGTTTGGTAAAGCACAGGGCATGGTTGACGACATCCAGCGCCTCCACCAACTCCTGGCTGAGGACACCTTCGGTTGGCTGCTCCTGAAGGCGGCGCTCGATCACGTCGACGATCTGCGTAATCTGCTGGAATTGAGAAGCGCTCATGGCTGACTCACGGGTGCGAGGCCACGTGCGATCAGGAGCTCGTATGCTTTCTCTACCAGGTCCTGCTCTGACGCAATGGGAAGGTAGAAGGTGGGGAGCAGGCGCGAGGCAAATTCGGCATCGTATGCCACGCCCCGAAAGACGATCGCCTCACGCGATCCGCTGATCTGTGAGACAAATTCATCCAGGGTTTCGATTGGGTACGTGAGCTGCAACTCACGCACAATCTCAACGATCTCGTCACGTGGAGTTGCTGTCGTTTCTGGCTCCATCACCGTAGCGGCCTCCAGGAACATACGATCGAGCTGATAACAGGAGCGCCAGCATGCACCTCACGAGCGGCTCAACACGATGCGCTGATCGGCAATAACCAGCGCACGGTTCAGCCTGAGCGTGCTCAGGACCTCGGAGGGGCTATTTCGTCTTCCACCCTTTGACGGCTGGAACACCCCGTCCTTTCGGGATTTCATTTTGGGGAATGTTTGGATTGCCTGCGTTGTCGGGGGGACTGGCGACGGGATCGGTATACTTAACGTCGTCGGTATCGGCGTCTCCGCCTTGACCGCGCAGGTGCGCAATCTTCGCGATCAGATCTTCTTCTGACTCGATCGGGAAGTAGTCCGATGGGATCAGCTTGCGCACGTGACCGATTTTGTGCCCCTGGCCTTCAAAATCGATGGTGCTGTTGTCTCCACCTAATGCTTTTACAATGTCGTCGAAGCTGTTGATCGGATACTGCACCTTTTTAGAAACATTCTTAGCAGTATCGATAACATCATCCACCTTGAACTTATTGCGTGGCATCATGACCTCCTATTACTGAACCTTCGGAGATGGTGGCGAATGAGAACAGGCACAACTGCTTCATAGTCCTCACATTGTTCTCTGTGTCGGTAGCGATCAACTCCTTTCATGTTTCGTGTTTTTCCGTATGCGTGAGCTGCTATGAATTATTACCACACCCTGTGGAACGGTTCATTGGATTATGTATGTAGTGATGTCTCATATTATGTACTTTAAGTTAGCAAGCGCAGAAGATTCTTGTATTCAACAATAGGATTAGGTACGTCCTATCAATAAAATACATAGAAACGGGGATAATGAGGCTTTGTATGGAGTGGTGGTAGAAGGTGATGGTAGGATGATCTGTAAATACGTTATAGCCTGTATTACCCTCTGCTATGATTATGCGTGCCTCTTTTCAATACCACACAGCTACATAAGAAAACATTCAAATTCAATATACACCGCTTGTCAAGGGGAGGGGTTTTTCCAGCTCCAGGCGGTCACAGCCGCCACACTGCTGCCGTGCCCATCCAGCAGATCGGTATAGGTGCCTGGATCAGCCAATACAGAGGCGCTCGACCGAACGGTATGGTGGCACGGTTGCCACGGATGCTATGATTCTTTCGCGAGAATGTGATTGACTCTTCTTAACGCTGGTTATAATCACCGAGCCGCGATGGCCGAGGCGGGTACACGTCACCCAAGACGGCGGCGCCACAACGACGCTGAACGGCCAGCGTGGGCTGGGCCACCACGGTTTGAACAAGAGGCACGCCTGCATCGTGAACTCCACGCAGTACGATCAAAGGCTACGGAGCTTCAAGGATTGCTTGAGACGTATCACGATGCAAATGTTCTCCCATTTCTCAGCGAGTACCCGTTTGAAGTAGCCGTGCCAAGGTTTTTTGCCTCCCATCTTGGCATCGCGATCTATCGAGACGCACACTATCCCGAAGATTTTTGGATCACGAATGCACAATCAGAAAAATTGGCTCTTGTGGAAACAAGGACCTATGCCGGTGAATTTAAGAAAGGTGGGATCGATGCCCTCTACAGTCATCGAGAATCGTATCATCTTGATCCGGATTTTCCCGCACTGCTGGTTGTGAATGCACAGACAAACGCAAGGTCGTGGAAAGAAAAACTCCGCCCGATCGATCGCCAGGACTATGAGTTAGCGGCTGCCGAAAAGGTGCTAATTGTTCGTATTGAAGATGTGCTGTACTTGTGGAACGCGATTGTTGAAGGACGGCTGGATCAAGCGCAGCTTATCACGCTGTTCCTGCATGAGCATGGATGGTTAGAAGTGCAGGAGGACGGCACGTTTCGCGTCCATCCCTCACATGCGGATACGGAATAAGTCCGTATCCTCGGTCTATCGCCCAAGACATACGGAAATGGGCCACGGACTACGGCGTCTTGTGCTCACCCCCACGACCCCCCAGTCGCCTCGTCGACTCAGCGCTGCATCGGCAACCACTGCGACTCATGGAGGCACATCTGATTCTCGCCACGCTCGTCCAGGGCGTCTCCTGCCAGCGGGACGATAACCTGAATGGTCCGATCGACGAAGGCTGCGACGATGCGCCGACCGTGAATGCCGGTGGGCCGTACTCCAGCAGCGAAGGCACGCCAATCACCTTAAATGAAAGTGCCTCCGACCCGAACCCTGGTGACCGCTCACCGCGACTTGGAGCTACATTCCGGCCCTGCTGTTACTTCTGGCGCGACCTGCTCCTTTGGCGGACGTGCCCGCCGACACCATGAGCGCAATCGTCGCCCGCGTCGACGAGGCGTACCAGCGCTGTTCGCGGATCGCAAGGCGGGAAAGCCGGTACGCTGCGCTGAGAGAAATGTTATTATGTCAACTGTACGTCAGAAGTACACCTTTAGCGGACCTCCGCGCATCGACGGTCATTCTGCGCGCGCCCCTGCGTGCGCACTGCGTACAGGTGAGATACGCACCGGCAGGAAGCGATGTACAGCCGCACATGTATCACATCAACAGGTGGCAGGGGCCTGCGGTCAGAGACTCTTTCGGCACGGGAGCGAGGTATACCGCAGATCAATCGTTATGTCAACTGTACGTCAGAAGTACACCTTCAGCCGCGATCGGCGCAGGCACACACAATAATTTGTCGCATGTTGCACTCTCTCGGCTGGATCAGATCCACGCGATTGCCTGGATATGTACCTGCTCCCGATGTCTGGGTCTACGCAAACGGTCGCCCTCTAAAGAGCGACCGTTTTATGTCAACTGTACGTCAGAAGTACAGTCTACTCGTCGGTGGAGCTGCGGAGCTGATTGATGATCACCTCCAACTCCTGAAAGTGCTGCTGCACGATAAAGTCAAGCAGCGCTGCCCGCTCTGCCGCTTGCAGAGCGGGCAGCGCGTCGTGCAAGTGCGTCGTCATCGCGCGCAACATGTGCGTCGCGCGTTCAAAGGCACGCTCGCTGTGACGTGTCAATCGCTTCTGCTCGCCCACCGCTCGACCACGCCGGTCATGACCGGCAGCCTGTCCCTGAACCTGACGCTCGGACACTGGCATCGCCGCCGGGTCGTCCCATCTCGCTTCCCCCGCATCCTGTCTCGGCGGCTGCGCGCGCCTCGGCACCACCCCAGTTGCGGCGACATCACGGACAATACCGCGCACCGACTCCTTGTCCAGATCACCTTTGATCACACTCTCGATCAGGGGCCGACGCTGCTCAGCCGTCGGCAGTTGACCGATCAATAAGGCGGCGGTAAACGTTTCGGGATGTGTATCCACCATCTGCTGCACGTCGTCGGGCGCGCGGAGGAGATCGAGGCGGCTCTGCACATACCCTTTACTTTTGCCGATCTGCGCGGCAAGGGTACGGATCGAATACCCGCCCGCGTCGATCGCCACCCGAAACGCCCGCGCCTCCTCCAGCGGCTCCAGGTCACTGCGCTGCAGATTTTCGGTCAGCCCAATCTCGCGCATCTGCTGATCGCTATAGTCTGCGACATCACAGGGAATGACCTTGATGCCGGCGACATGGGCCGCGCGCAGGCGGCGCTCGCCGTAGACGAGCTGGAAGAACTGCGGCTGGGCAGGATCGCGCCGGACCCGGAGCCGACTCGTAAACCCGTGCGTCCGCATGGAGTCGGCGAGCTCGTCGATGTCTTTGAACTTCATCCGGGCCTGAAAGGGATTCGTGCGAATGCGCTCGATGGGAATTTCCTGGGGGGCACTCGTCGTCCGTTCGGTCATCGGGCCAAACACCGCATCGAAATCATCATCCGTTGCGACCACCGGCGCAGCATCGCGGTTAAAAAAGCGGCGCTTATTCCCCGAGCTCATGCAACACCTCCTCCGCAAGTGCCCGGTAGGCGGTCGCGCCGGGTCCCTTGGGCTCGTAGGTCAGAATGCTCTGGTGCGCGGCCAGGCTTTCGCGGATGCGCACCGAGTTTTTGATCTGCGTCGTGAAGAGACGCGCCTGGTCGCCAAAATCGCTTTGCAGCACGTCCAGCACTTCGCGGTGGAAGTTCGTCTGGGCCTGCACCCGTGTCAGGAGCACGCCGGCGATGCGCAGATTCGGATTAAGACCCGGTCGGCGCATGCGGCGAATGTTCGCGAGGGTGAGCGCCAGAGACTCGAGGCTGACCGAGTCGGCCTCCATTGGCAAAATGACCTGATGCGCGGCGACCAACGCAGCGCGCACCAGATGGTTGTTGGCCGGTGGCGTGTCGATCAACACCACGTCGTAGCGCGGCGCTACCGGCGCGAGCAAGGATTTCAGCACCAGCTCGCGCTGGGTCGCATGTAAGAGCTCATCTTCCATCGTGCTGAGCCGAATGCTGGCCGGAACCAGATCCGCGCCGATGGTGGTGCGAACGATGGCGTCGTCGAGCGCGGCCTCATAGTCGGTAATATAGCGATGAATGACCGCGTACAGATTGTCGTCGGTGCTCTTCGGACGAACGCCGAGCGCGAACGTCAGGCTGCACTGATGATCCGTGTCGAGCATGAGCACGCGAAGGCCGCGCTCGCTGAGCGCTGCCGCCAGATTTAGCGTGGTGGTACTTTTTGCGACCCCGCCTTTGACCAGCGCAATGGCGATGATCTTGCCCATAGGGTTTCCTTCCCGGGTCGGCCCGACGATGAGCCGTGGTCGCCCTTCGCGCAAAAACCGTTCAACTTCGGCAGGGGTCACGAGATTGTCCGTCGTGATGAGTCGGCCATCGTAGGCCGCCCGGCGGAGGCGATCATACTTGACGCCAAAGCGTAACGCCGCATCCTTGATCGTGAGCAGTTCATCGTCCATGTCGATCTCCCGTGCGTGCTGCACGCAGTGTACCATAGATTTCCTAAGAATGTGAAAATTTCACACGATGTGAAATCTATGCTACACTAGGGACACGCAGGGCTTGGAGGTCGAACCTGACGGGAGTCCTCGAAGCGACCACGACACGTACCTCAGAGCAGGGAACCCATGCGAGCGCAGCACGCTGGAGGCGTTGGCCGGGGAAGCGTGGTTATTATGACCATAGTTGACATAATACAGCACACAGCGCAGGCCAGGGATCGGCGACGCGCCGACACGAGGACACCCGCTCGCTGATGCCAGGGGGTGGAGCGAGGCGCTCCTTCGTTCCGCCGCCACGGTGATCAGGAACGGTGGTTGTTATAACCACGGTTGACATAATATATATCACATCGATAAGCAGGAGCCGCGTATGGCTGATCACGACGGAGCGATCCCCGAGGCCGAACGGACGATCGACTTTTACGGCGACCCGATCACGGTCGCCGTCATGCCGGATGCTGAGGTCTATGTGCCCGTGCGACCGATTGCCGAGCTGCTCGGCCTCGATTGGAGTAGCCAGCTCCAGCGTATCCGGCGCGATGAAGTGCTGACACGGCGCGCAGCGACGCTCGTCATGACCACCACCGATCAGAGTCGTCGTGAGATGGTGTGCTTACCGCTCGACCTGCTGCCGGGCTGGCTCTTCGGCATCTCTCCAAGCCGTGTGCGCCCCGACTTAGCACCCAAGCTGCACCGCTATCGTGAAGAGTGCTTCCGTGTCCTGTGGCGCGCCTTTCAGGCCGATGCGCTGACGGCGATCGGTGCCGGCGAGCGATCCGGTCCCACCTCCACCAGCCTGGTCCATATTCGCGACCTGGGGATCGCCATCGCCCAGATGGCCGAGCAGCAGCTTGCCCTCGAACAGCGCGTGAGCACCCAGGCTGAACGCCTCGACAAAGCGGCGCAGGTCATGCGCGCATTTGATCGCCGTTTAGGCGCGCTGGAAGATCAGCTCCATCCCAGCGCCTATCTGACCGACACGCAGGCCGCCGATATTGCCGCAGCCGTAAAAGCGCTGGCTGAGCTCCTCACGACACAGGATCGCAGCAAAAATCACTACCAGGGTGTCTTCGCGGAGATCTATCGTCGGTTCCGCGTCAGCTCGTACAAACACCTCCGTCAGGACCAATATGCCGCCGTCCTCGCCTTTCTTGCAGATTGGAGTACCGTCGCCCAGGGTCCTGATCAGCTATCGCCAGGATCGGCGTGACGTCATACCGCCCGCGACGTGCCCGCTGCCGAGGGTATCGCGGTGGTTGATCCCCGGCGCTTCCCGACGCAGCCTGCGCTGCGGACGATCCGGCAAGGGACCGGTCATCATCCGGTCGCGCAGGATGACCAACGAGCAGCGCACGGTCGCGCATCGCTGCCTATGCCAGATCAGGAGATCGATGACCGCGACCTCGATCGTGGGGGCTGCCGATACTCGTGAGCGAGAACGCGCTGTGTCAGCAGGAAGCAGCGCATCGTCTGCCGGGGCGACACCAGGATGCATGATCAGCACTGCTTCGCGCTCCGGATGGATACGATCAGCTCGACATAATGCATAACAGCCATTGGATCTCGATTGCCGGTGCCTGTCGTGGGCAGCCGACCGTTCAACAGGTGCTCGTCGAAGCCTTGCAGGCCGATCCGGCACGCTACGGGTGGGAAACCCGCACCCTCTGTGCGCCACCACCCGTGGTGATCGTGACTGAGCGGGACCGATCGCCGTATGGGTACGGCGGGCAGGCTTCTTGATCGCCTCCCTGGCAGCCTGGAGCGATCGCTGGGGGCGATCCCTATCACCGCGCGCTCCGTATCCCCATCGAGGAGCGCGACGCGCTATCCCACGGTGTGGCAATCACAATCTGAACACGCACCGACCGTCCGAGCACCTCGCTCAAGGTCTGCTGGATGGTATCGAGATACGCGGCTTCGATGTGCTCGCGCGCGAACACGTTGCTGGCTCCCACAAACGCCGAGGTTGCATCAAGCTCGATCAGCGTTGTTTCTTGCAGCCAGGTGGTAAACTCGCGCGGCGCGACCTGGGCTGCGATCCGGTCGAGCACGCTGACCCACGTCATCATCTGTGGTGGCGGCGCGACGGTCTGGCGGATCGCCGCCGATAGGGGACACGGCTTCCCTGGCAGCCTGCGCACGTCGGCGATCATCCGCCAGACCGCTTCGAGCGCCGCCACCGTGTCGGGGGCTGGGGGTGTCCCGACGAGCTCCATGAGCGGCGGGAGCGAAGCATCCGGCCACTGTTCGGCAACCAGATCCAGGAGTTGCTCGGCTTTGTCGGGATCGAGGCGCGCGAGCGATGCTCCGACGGCGTCGTAGTGCTGGGGAAGAGCAGCCGGACGGGCCTGCCGCACCGCTTTGTCATACACGGCATTGATCAGCAGGGGGACGCTCCAGCGTTTTGCTCGCGCATACGTCCAGAGGGTCCACGCTTCCGCCGGTGCCAGGCTGGCTCGGATGCGTGAGCGAACCGGAAGATCGATCCCGATGCGCTGTAAAATGCTATCCGTCTGCGCGACCTCAGCCGCCGACAGCGGTTGACCCTGCCGGAGCGACCATCCGGGTGGGGCATCGCCTGCGCCGGTATCAGCGACCTGTTGACCTGCTGCATGATACATCATGCTTTCTTGTTCTTGTGGGATTCTTTTTTCCGTTTTAAGCCCTGACGGATCGATCAGTCGGTCCGTGATCGATCCGTCAGGGGTGCCCCTGACACCCAGGTCATCCCACCCCGTGACAGATCGGTCAGGGGTGCCCCTGACCGATCCGTCAGGAGGGCGACGGCCAGATCCAGCGGCGGCATATGGAGACGCCGTCTGCGGGACGAGGTCGCCGCCGGACGACGTGCGCCGCTCGCGCCGCCGGGCCTGGCCGCCAAGCGGTGGCTCCGGCGCAAACGCGGCCAGCCGCTCGAAGAGCGGGGAGAGATCATAGCCGTTTTCGATCTGCGCCCCAGAGTCGTCATACTGGTCGTAGAGCGTGATGAGTCCCAGCGCAGCGACGGTTTCGCTATAGCGACGCACGCTGCGCGCATGAACACCCATCCGCCGGGCGATGTCGTTGACCGTCTTCGGCGGTGCCGCCAGATCCCAGTTGATCTCCATGAGCTGGAGCACAAACATCGCCTCAGCGTGACCAAGCCCAAGCTGGGCATAGTGGCGCAGGAAGAGGTGGGGCGTTGGCATAAAGCCCGCACGCATCACCGCGTCGCCGAAGTAGGCGGTGATGCGCGGATCGTACGAGCCGCTCATAGCGCGCCTCCGAAAATCGCTGGGGTATTGACATGCGCCACACACACTGTTAAGATCAACGACAACATCTAACCCTCCCCTCCGGGGCGTGGTGTGCATCGCGAAGCTAGCCGGCGGGCGATGCACGGCGCGATGGGTTTTGATCCTGCGAACAGTCACCATGGCGGTGGCTGTTTCGCGTGTTTAATCCTGATTCGCCATGCTAGAAAAAATGCTAGAGATTTTATCGGCAAGAGTCAAGAGCGTTGACGGCAACCTTGCGGATTCTTTAAGGCGACCTTTGGGGCAACTGCGGCGGAGTATGGCAAATTGCGGCAGATAGATGCGCATTCCGGCAACGGGCATGATGTCGGCACCTGGAGCGCGTGACGAGTCGAAGCGGGTACACGGAGCATGAGGAGACAGGCAGAGCGGCAGCGGTAGCGCGTGGCGCTTATCGGCAAATTGCGGCAGATTCCGGCAAGATGGCGGGTGCCTCAGGCGGCGGCTCGTCTTCGGCAGATTCCGGCGAACTTTGGTAGCGGGCAGCACCCGCCTGCGCCGCGCCCTTATCGGCAAATTGCGGCAGATTCCGGCAAGATGGCGGGTGCCTCAGGCGGCGGCTCGTCTTCGGCAGATTCCGGCGAACTTCGGTAGCGCGCGGCGGAAGATCGCTCTGCCTCCTTATCGGCAAATTGCGGCAGACAAGGGACGGCCAGCTACAGGGGGAGTCGTTGGACATCGCTCGTCAAGCGATAGGTCACGGCGCGCGTTTCGCCTAAGCGCAGGATCACGCCCATCTGCACCAGCCCGTTCAGGTCGCTGCGGATCGATCGCTCCGAGCGATGCGGCAGCAGCGCGCTTGCCTGTCGCGGATTGAGGCTCCCAGCCTTGACGAGATGCTTGAGCAGCACGAGCTGCGGCTCGCTCAGTCGCTCGACCAGCTCCATGCTCAGCCCCGTTGGCTGATGGCCTTCAATGCTGATGAAAAAGTTGGCGGCGGCGACGTCGATTCGCGGCTCAGGCAGATCTTCGCGCGCCATAGTTTCCAGAATCGTGCGCAGGCCAAGACCAAACGCTTCGCAGAAGCGCACCTGCCACAGCAGCCGCATAAGGGTTGGATTCCGCGCATGCGATGATTGCATGAGGCCCTGGAGCGGCGCCGCAACGGGCGGTCCTCCCGGCGACGCGACCTCGATCCGATTGGGAAACATCGAAACCCGCACCGCCGCACCCGTGAGCGCATAATCCCGATGCCCCCCGGCATTCACCAGCATCTCGCGCAGGACGACGGGTGGAAACTGGGGGCGCTCCCGTCGCTGCGGCCCTTCCTCGATCGAAAAGCCGCGCTCCATGTGCGACACGATGAACTGCTCTACGCTTCTGATTTGCTCCGGCAGCGTGCCGCCATAGCGCTCCAGATGGCGGCCTTGCTCCGAGGTAGCCTTATCGCCCGGAAAGCGGCCCAGCACGAACTCGGCGTAGGGCAGCCAGCGCTGCGGGTCGTTCCCAAAAAAGAGGATGCCGGCGACGGTGGGCACCGTTTCACCCTCGACCTCCGTCAGGCAGCGGTGGTACCGGAGGAAGCGTTCCGGCGTCGTAGCCTCTTCGGGGCGCATGAGCCGACCTTCCCGACGGGCCTGGTCGATATGCTGCGTGACGTGCTGCATGCTGATGTCGGCGATGGTTGTGCCCAGTACTGGTTCTTCTTCAAACGCGCGCTGCTCGATCATGATGGATCCTCGTTGGTCGCCATGCTACGCTCGCATCCTGCGCGTATGGTCCTTCGCTGTGGTGTCGGACATACCCGCTTGGATGAGCATATCGTACCACAGCTCGGGAACAGCGAGGGAGCGCAGCACTCCGGATGCCTCCGCTTCGTGGGCCATGCTCCACGTCAAACGCGGTCCCGGCCCGCCGGGCAGGACTGAGCAGCGGCGGGACACGCCAACAGCCGAGACGCCGGTGGACAGCCAGTAAGATCGCTGATGGCGGTAGGGTTGGCAGACCGGCAGGATCGATCCGGTACGATTCCCCTGGCTCGGCGCGTCGACCCGCGACAGATGGCAGACCGCCATCCGCTTCACGAAGCGTAACGGGCTGCACGAAACGGCTACATAGCCGCGCGTCGTTTCCTGCGACGTGTGGGGCGGTCGCTTGCCGCGCGCTCTGCTGTGGCCTTGGAATACATCTCAAGGTTGCTTTGAGTGGCGCGCGCGGCCCATCCACCGCTGCACAGAGGCGGCGTACGTCTGGTATTCAGCACCAAACTTCGTGGCGAGATACCGCTCTTCCGGCGTGATGAGCAGATAGTGGCAGGCGAGGATCGCTGGCAGGAGCAGCACGACGATCCACGGAAGGTTGAGGACCAGGGCAATCCCCACGAGAAGGCACATGCCGCCGAGGTAGAGGGGGTTGCGTGAGATCGAGAAAACACCGGTGGTGACAAGCGTGCTGGTCGGAAGCCCTGGGTCAGTCGGTTGCCCACGCTGGGCCAACTCCCGCCGCGCAAGGACGACCAGGGTGGCACCCGCAAGGATGAGCGCAACGCCCACGACCATCATCGTGCGCGTGAGGACCCCATGTGGCAAGACAAGCGGAACCATCAGGTGCAGGGCAATGGCAACAAGGAGCGGAATGCCAACGACCACCTCAAACATCTGCCACCACCGAGTGTGGGCGGTATCTGTCGTCATCGGGTAATCTCCTTCACCTGGACGCTGGCGCGTGTTCAAGACGCAGCCGCCCAAGATCGCAATCGCAGTGGATCACCTGCGTACCACCTTCCCACTGCGATTACATCTAACCGCCCAACGAAGGAAGGAGCGGTTGCATCGGCAGAAGAGGCTTGTGTCATTGCTGCTTGCCATCTCATCATAGCGCGTGCGCCGCGCCAGTTGTATCCGATGTCGCGTCGAGCAGCATATCGGCACGAACAACTCAACCACGATGCCCGTCTGGACCATCGCTTGCGCCTTGCGGGAGCAGCATCAATCCACTCAAGGACGGACGCTGTACGCTGCGGTCACGAGCACGGGGTCCACCCGGCTACCGACCGCCGGATGCTGCCGACCGATCGTTGCCTCATACATCGCTTGCACCATGCGCTGCGTCCGTAGGTCGCCGATCGAGCGGGGCGGCATAATACACCTGCCACACGGCCACTCGCGTCCCTCGGACCACCACGTTCCACGCCGCTGGCACCTCCCAGGGCTGCCCTCCCTGCCTCACGCCATCATGCCGATCCGTGCCGCTCACCGTGCCGAAGATCGCGATGGTTTGATCCTCCGAGATCACCTGCTGACATACAATCCGGTAATCCGGCACGCGGCTGAAATAGGTTTGCCACGCTTGCCGCAGGGCGGCTCGTCCCTGTCCCGTCACCCCGAACACATCGACGCACCGGTGATCGTCGGTCATCAGCTCGCACATGCTCGCCACACAATGGGCATTGATTTTGGCGATAAACGATCGCACTACTTGCAAAGCCAGCGATTCTTCCATCGAACCTCCTCCCTCAACGCGGCTACCGCACCGTGGTTTGGAGCCGTGTGACCATACTTCTCCCAGAGCAGCACGGCCTGGATAGCATACCACTTTCTCTCCGGGGCCGAAAACGCGCTGATGAGCATCCGCGATCCGTGCCGGTATGTCGTCTGGATTCCGCCAGAGGAACAGGTTCCTGATTGACCCTGCCACCGACCTATGCTACGCTCCAAAGGCGTGTTCCCAATCGTGCCTGGAGCACGATCGCACTGAAAGAAACTCTATGTCGGCACCGTCCACGTCGTACCGTCGCTTGCTCCAAACCTACCTCGCACCGCAACGAACGCACCTGGCTATCCTGGCAACGTTGATGCTCATCGATCTCGCGTTGCAGCTGGGCCTGCCGCGTGTCGTGCAGACCTTTATTGATAGCGCGACGCGCCACGCGGAGCTGCGCACGCTGCTGTGGATCGGTGTGGCCTATCTCGCGGTGGCGCTCGGCCAGAGCTGGACGCTGGTGGGCTGGCAATACATGGCACACAACATCGGCCTGATCGCGACCAATCGCATTCGCGCCGACCTGACCATCCATTGCTTGACGCTCGACATGGGCTTCCATACCACGCGCACGCCCGGTGAGCTGATCGAACGTGTGGACGGCGATGTGAGCAAGCTCCAAAACTTCCTGTCGCAGTTCGCGGTGCAGGTCATCCTCAACGGCGTGCTCCTGGCGGGCGTGGTTGCGCTGCTCTTCCTCCTTGATTGGCGTGTCGGGCTACCGAGCGTCGTAAGTGTAGGTGTCGCGGTGGTTTGCGCCGGCGTCGTGACCAGGCCCCTGGCAACCTACAGCGTCAAGGAGCGTCAGGCGAGCGCCGAGCTGTTTGGTCTGCTAGAAGAACGGTTGTCGGGAACCGAAGACATCCGCGCGAACGGAGCGGTGGGCTATGTGCTGCGCCGCCATATCGAGCGCTCGCGGGCGCTCTTCCACGCCGGCGTCATCCGGGCGCTGCTCGGCGTGATCAGCTGGCGCTCGTTGAACACGGCGATCGAGATTGGGGCCATCTTGTCGCTGACGATTGGGGCGCTGCTCGCGCTCGACGGTGTGTTGACGATCGGCCAGGTGTATCTCATCGTCGCGTACACCACGATGCTTAACCGCCCGGTCGAAGAATTGATGCGGCAGCTCGACGACATGCAGCAGGCGATGGCGAGCATCGCGCGGGTGCAGCAGCTCCTCGTCACCCAACCGCAGATTGTTGACGCGGAACGGGGAACACTCCTTCCGCACGAGTCCTTGTCGGTTGATCTGGATGGCGTGAGCTTTGCCTATCCCGACGATGAACCCGTGCTGCGCGAGGTGTCGGTGCATATACCGGCCAGCACCTCGCTTGGGGTGGTCGGGCGCACCGGGAGCGGCAAAACCACGCTGACGCGGCTGCTGCTGCGCCTGTATGACCCGACTATTGGCGCGGTCCGGCTCGGCGGCGTCGATCTTCGCTGTGTGCCGAACGCCAATTTGCGCACACGGGTCGCCATCGTCACCCAGGATATTCAATTGTTCAGCGCGACCGTGCGCGATAACCTGACCTTTTTCGACCCAACCATCGCCGATGCCCAGATCTGGGCGGCGCTGGACATGCTTGGTATGGGCGACTGGGTACGCGCGCAACCCCGTGGCCTCGACACCCTGGTGGCCTCGGGTGGCGCAGGGCTGTCGGCGGGAGAGGCGCAGTTACTGGCCTTTACCCGTGCCTTTCTGCGCGATCCCGGGCTGATCATCCTCGATGAAGCGTCGTCGCGGCTCGACCCGGCCACCGAGCGGCGGCTCGACCAGGCGCTCACGAAGCTGCTGCGTGGACGCACCGCGATCATCATTGCGCACCGGCTTGGCACGCTCGAGCGCGTCGATCACGTGCTGATCCTGGAGGATGGGCGGGTGCGCGAGTGCGGGCGACGCGCCGACCTCGTGCGCGATCCCGACTCACGCTTTGCGCAACTGCTGCGGGTCGGCATGGAAGACGCGCTGGCCTGACGCGCCGCGCGTGAGCAGAAGGATCAATGCATGAATAGGCGTGAGATCGCGCAGCCAGACACCCTGCCATCGGCCTGGTTCCAGGTCGTGCGCTTGATCGCATTTCGACCGGGGCTCTACATCCTCAGCGCGCTGGGCATCATCAGCTTCTATCTGTGGCCGCTGGTACCGGGGATGTTCATCCGGCAGATCTTCGACCAGCTTTCGAGCCAAATGCCGCTCACCGATGACGCCCACGCGACGATCTGGGCGCTGGCGGCAGTGCTGATCGGGGTCGCGATCGCCCGTTCGGTCACGACGCTCGCCTACCCGTTTGGTGAAAAAGCGATCATGCTGGTGGCCGAGACACTGATGCGGCACAACCTGCTCCGAAGCATGCTGGCGCGGCCCGGCGCAAATGCATTGCCGCCGGACTCATCACCGGGTGAGGCGGTCAGCCGGCTCCGCGATGACATGATGCATATCAGTGTGTTTATGACCTGGACGGCAGACCCGGTCGGGCAGGTGGTGACGTTTGGGATCGCGTTTGTCACCCTGGCGCGGATCGATCTCCGCATCACGGTGCTTGGCTTTCTGCCGCTGGTCGTCATCCTGGCCGTGGTCAACGGGCTGAACAACCGCATCCGGCGCTACCGGAAGGCAAATCAGGAGTCGATCGGGCGCGTGACCGGGCTGCTCGGCGAGGTGTTCGGCGCGGTGCAGGCGGTTAAGGTTGCCGGGGCGGAAACGCACGTAGTGGCGCATCTGCAACGTGTCAACGAACTCCGGCGGACTGCGGCATTGCGCGATCACCTGCTGACCAACCTGATCAACGCATTTTCGTTTGGGGCGACGAACATCGCTATCGGCGTGTTGCTGATCCTGGCCGCACAGTCGTTGCAGGAGGGCCGACTCACCGTTGGTGATTTTGCGCTGTTCGCCTCGTATCTCGGCTGGATGGCGTTCGTCATGGGGATGGTCGGTGGCTACGTGACGAAATACCAGCAGGTCGGCGTGTCATTGCGGCGCGCCGTCGAGCTGTTGCAAGGCGCCCCGGCCAGGCTGCTGACGCAGCACGACAGCGATGTGCGGATGCGTGGTAGGCTCCCGGCCATCCCCGCGACCGCCACGCCTGCTCAGGAGCCGCTCCGGACGCTCACGGTCACGGGGCTGACCTATCGCTACCCCGGCAGCGATCGTGGTGTCGAGGGGGGCACTCTCCACGTCACGCGCGGGCAGTTTATAGTGATCACCGGGCGGATCGGCAGCGGCAAAAGCACCCTGCTGCGCGCACTCCTCGGATTGTTGCCGCTGCAGGCTGGCACTGTCTGGTGGAACGACCGACGAGTCGACGACCTGGCAGCGTTTATGACCCCGCCCCAGGTTGCCTACACACCGCAGGTTCCACGGCTGTTCAGCGAAACCCTGCGCGACAACGTGTTGATGGGGCTGCATGATCGGACCACGAGCGACGGCGAGCGGCTCCAGGCGGCGCTCCACAAAGCGGTGCTCGACCGTGATGTGCCGAAGCTGGAACGCGGGTTGGAAACGGTGGTTGGGCCGCGCGGCGTACGGCTGAGCGGCGGGCAGATGCAGCGTGCCGCAGCCGCGCGGATGTTTGTTCGAGAGCCGGAGTTGCTGATCTTCGATGACCTTTCGAGCGCGCTCGATGTTGAAACCGAGCGGCGCCTGTGGGAACGATTGGCGGCAACAGCCGATCACATCACGGTCATCGCCGTGTCGCATCGCCGCGCCGCATTACAACGAGCTGATTGGATTATCGTCCTCAAAGATGGTCACATCGAGGCGCAGGGGCGTCTCGATGACCTGCTTGCCACGAGCATGGAGCTGCGCGAGCTGTGGCGTGCGGAAAAGGATCAGTCGTCTACCCAGGGCTAAAGCGCCTGGCCTTGCGCCTGAATAGGCGCAGCAGGCTACCACGCACCGCAAACGACTGGCTCGCGCTACCACTGGTCACATCCTGAATCAGCGATTACATGCCCGGCAACGAGGGCCACGAGCGCGCGGCGAGTCTGCTCGGTGTCGGGGTGATGGGGGCCGAGCCGGTGCGCAAAGATGGCGACGGCTTGCTCAAGATACTGGTGCGCCAGCGTTGTCTCCCCGTGTGCGTACAGCAACTCACCTAAGCTTCGCAGGCTTCTGGCCGTGTCGGGATGATCCGCCCCGAGCACGCGCTGCCGGATCGCCAACGCCTGTTCCAAGGAACCTTGCGCCGCGCGGTACTGCCCCTGATCGCGGAGCACCTCGCCCAGGCTATGGAAGCTCCGCGCGGTTTCAGGATGGTTGGTACCGAGCAGGTGCTCGCGAATGACCAGCGCTTGCGCATAATACTGCTGCGCCTCGGCATACTGCCCCTGGGCCTGCAACACGTCGCCCAGGTTGTTGAAGCTGTAGGCCGTCTCAGGATGGTTCGTACCAAGTACGCGCTGCCGGATCGCCAGCGCCTGCGCGTGGCAACGTTGCGCCTCCGCGTACTGTCCTTGTGCCCGCAGCAAGACGCCCAGGTTGTTGAAGCTCCGCGCGGTCTGGGGATGATCCGGCCCCAGGCAGCGCTGGCGGATCGCCAACGCCTGCTCCAGGTAGCCCTGCGCCTCGCTGTACTGTCCTTGATGATAGAACACCACAGCCAGGTTATTAAGGCTTTGGGTGGTCTGGGGATGATCCGGCCCTAGGAGGCGCTGGCGGATCGCCAACGCCTGCTCCAGGTAGCCCTGCGCCTCGGTATAGTGTCCTCGTTCCTTGACCACATTGCCCAGGTTATGGAGACTCATAGCCGTATCGGGATGATCCGGCCCTAGGAGGCGCTGGCGGATCGCCAACGCCTGCTCCAGGTAGCCCTGGGCTTCAGGATAGACTCCGAGCTGCCAGAGATGATAGCCCAGCGCATTGCCTAACGCCGCAGAACGGGCATCCGCACGCGGCTGGGCTGCCCCGGCCATCCAGCGCAGATGGGGCTGGACCGCCAGCACAGACCGGGGATTCTGACTCGCGTTGAGCTCGTCAATCACGCGCAGCATCGTGGCTTCTACCGCCGCCCGGGCGGTGGCATCGACCAGCAGCGCATGAGCAAAGGTTGCCACCAGGCGGTGCAGACGCAGCGCGCCCTCCGCCGTGATGTCCAGCAGCCCGAGGTCGACGAGGCGCGTGAGGGCGTCTTCGGCCAGGAACCTGCGATCGGGGTCATCACCGAACCGATCAAGCGTTTGGAGCAGTAAGGAGCGCGGCACCGGCTCACCCGGCGCGAAGCAGGCGGCGTGCGCCAGGAGCGTGCGCGCCAGCGCATCGGTCGGATCGGCAGGATCGAGGCGTTCGTAGCTCTGCGCGAAGGTCCGCGCCACATGCTGCACATGCAGCGTTGGCGAGACGCCTGCTGCCTGGAGGGAGCGATCGTCGAGCAGCGTCGGACCCTGGAGCCGCTCGAGATAGTGGGCCGGCGTGATCGCATGGCGGTATTTCGCCAGAAAGCTGCCCGCCAGATGCAGCGCCAATGGCAGATCGCCCAGTGCCGCGCCAATCCGCTCCAGGTCGGCATCGTCCGCCGCCAGATCAGGGCGGAACTGGCGGAGCAGCATAAGACTTTCGGCGCGCGGCAGCACATCGAGCGGGCAGGTCTGCACGCCGAGCGCGGCGTCCCAGTGATGGCGGCGGCTGGTGATGAGCACCCGACAGCCGCCATGCGTGGGCCGCCACTGAAGGAGCAGCGCTTCGTCCTCGCAGGTATCGAAGACCAGCAGGCGCGGGAGTGGCTGTTTCCAGGCCGCGAGCACCCGCTGCACCTGCGTATCGAGCGGCAACGTGTCAAACTCCGGGCTGAGATCCATACCGTCACCCCCACCACAGGCCGCCACTTCCGCAGGGATGGCAGCCGGATCGGCGAAGCTCAGCCAGAACACACCGCCTGCAAAGGCGTGCCCGTAGCGATGGACAAACTCACAGGCGAGCTGCGTCTTGCCGATGCCGCCCAGGCCCGTTGCAGCAGCAATCTCTAGGTGCCCCGTGGCACCGGTATCGCCTGCGTGGAGCACAGCCGCGAGCTGGCGGAGATCCGACTCTCGACCCACGAACAGGGGATTGCGGCTCAGCGGCATGCGCGAACCGGATGGCAATGGTGCGGGGCGTGGAAGAGGACCCGGAGCAGCGGGCCAGCGCTGCGACGGTTCGGAGGCCACGGGCCGGGGAAGGTCCGCGCTGGCGAGCGGGAGCGGTAAGCGCCGCACACTGCGCTCGCCACACGCCACCTGAAGAAACACCGCCTGCTCGTCCGGCGGAAGGGCTAAACAGCGGGCCAGCCGTTCCGCCATGACGCGCGATGGGCGCATGGCGTCCTGTTCAATTTTGCGAATGGTGACGACCGCGCAGCCCACGCGGTCGGCGAGTGCGGCCTGCGTCATATCGAGCGCTTTCCGCCGTCGGCGCACCCACGATCCGAGCGACCACGCTTCCTCATCTCGATCGGTCATGGCACAGCTCCCCAAGCGATAACCCAACAAGCATGGACCGCAACGCATTGGGGGGCATGCGCTGCTCTGTACGCACGGCAGCGCACAGTCCGGAGTCTAGCACCATTCGGCGCCACACCAACGCACCTGCCGTACCAGGTGCGCCGGGCAAGGTGGTTCTGGCTCCATCCCGGACCGGCGCGATTGTCGTCCGCGCAGCCTGGTCGGTGGCGATCGCCACGGATATCACTGAGCAGTATCACTGAACAGTATCACTCTGCTATCACAAACTGATACCACGACCTGGGACTGGCATGGTGTAATACGTCAGCGCTGAACACAATGCGTATGCACGAGGAAAGGAGCAGCAGGCGAAGGACACATTCCCCTCGAACGGTATTCATAATCGTCGGTTCGGACCATGATCTCGGTGATCGTTCCCTTGTGGATCAACACATGCGTTAGAATGTGAGGCTCTCATGTATCGTCAAACGTATCGGTTCCTGGTTGCTGTTCTGCTGGGCGTTAGCCTTGCCGCTGGGGCCGCTCCGTCCGCTCAGGCCTACGTCCTGAAATCCTGGTATTGGTTGAGTTTCCCGGTCAAGTACAAATGGGGCGCGAACTTAGCTGGAGCAAACCTGTCCACAACCCAGCAAGCCTGGAAAACAGCGTTCCAAAGCGCAACGAATGATTGGTATAACACACCAACCATCGTGGCCTTCTCCTATGATGCAACGGCAGCCACGGAGTTTAACACCTATAGTGCTGCGGATAATCTCTTTGGCAAGAACGGAACAACCTACTCCGCCGCAACCAGCCTGGCTTCCAAATGCTTAAGCTTCGGCAACACCTACGCTGGATATTCCACGACGGCAAATCAGCGTCGCAGCACCGCTGGACACGAGCTCGGGCATTGCCTAGGGCTTGCGGATAGTAATGTTGCGCAGGCGTTAATGCGGACGGGACGCAATCGCGACCTCATATACACGCCGCAGCAGGATGATATCGATGGGATCAATGCGAAGTACTAGCGGACACATCGCATGATCACCGTGAACGTTCCCCCTGACTCACATCGTAGGCTTTTATCAGAGGAGTATAGTGTATGCGTCGCTCGATCTCTATGAACACGCTTGGACTGATCGCCGTGGTGATCGTGACGTTCCTGAGCACGTCCGCGCTGCTGGCAGCCCGTGATATGGTGCATCGTGAAGGCGACTACGTGACCGTGCAATCACTGCGCGAGCGAGTTGAGAACAGCCCTATCATTATCATTGGCGAGGTGCAGGCAGTTGGCACCACGGTCAACATGGCGCGGAGTGCCGAAGACAGCACCCGAGCCGATCCGTATACGTTTGTGGTGGGCCAGTCCTACACGGTTGCGGTCGAGCGCTACCTGAAAGGCGGCGTCCCGGATCAAGAACAAGCGCCAATGATGCTCAACGTCCTACAGCCGGAAGGGATGCTGACCGGGAGTGGACAGCCAATCACTCCAACCGAGGCCGACATTGCGCGGGCGAAATCGGAGTATGAGCATAGCCCGATGCAGGTGGGAGGACGGTATATGTTCTTCCTCTATGACCTGCCGGAGATGGGCGCTCATCCCGCCTATGTCACGGGGTATGGCTACCCCTGGCGCTTTACCTTGCCACATACGGGCATGGCCGTACCGGAAAGTCCTGCAACCGAGGCCAATACCGCCTTTCCGAGGCTCACATCGGACGAGCTGATCACGCAGGTCCAAGATCTGATCGAGTCACGACAGTAGGCCAGAGCACATAAGCGAGGTGCGCCGCTTGGATGAAAGGCACGTCATCCGAGCGGCGTATCTCGCTCCACGCGGCTTTGTTGCATAATTCGCTCAAGCGCATTGCCATACACAACAGGCCGCATTGATTCTGTACCGTTAGCAGGCAGGTGCGGGGTAGGAATCGGGCATGTCGAGGTAGGTCATCCGGTTTGATGCCAAACACCGCACGGCCCGTTCCGCCTGTTGCCGGTTGTTCTTTCGTGCTGCGAGGTGGTCGCCGAAGCCCCCCACGACACCGAGCCAGCACGGAGCTTCCGGCGAGGAGTTTGCGTGGGCAGGCCACCGCTCCACCACCGGGATCGTCTGGAAGCGCGCGCGGCTGCGGCGGCCTTTGACCAGGATCTTTTGCTCGCGCTGGAGGGGCTGATCATTCCACTGCACCTGGAAGGACGCATCTTTATGAGCGCGGATCAGGATAATCAGGTCGGTAGGGCCGGACCCGGACGCGGATCGTGCCGCCGTCGATGACGACCACGCTTAACCAGCGGCTGGGCGCGCTGCTCAATCGTCGTCCTGGTGCGCCTGAGGTCATTCCCAGGTGCTCGCTTCGTTGAAGAGGGCCGCGGCAAGTCGGGCGCTGCGTGTGGCGATCTCTCTCGGCGTATAAGGTCTGCCCTGCTCAAGCCACCAGATGATGGTTTCCACAAACAGTGCCGATACGAGGTCTGGGACCAAGGTAGCTGAGCAGGTGTGGACGGATTGATCGGCGGCGTTTGGCCCATGCGGAAGGTGCCCGCGCTCGTTGATCAGGTCAGCCAGCGCCGCACGCATCTTCCGCACAAACCAGGGGCTACCCGTCTTACCGAGGAGCGCGCGATAGAGCCGTTCGTATTCAGCGATATGCTCGAAGAACGTCACCCAGATCTCGGGGGGATGTGCTCGCCCCAGATCTCCGACCGCTGCGCGCAGGGCGCTCATGGCTTCCTCAAAGATCTGGTCTACCAGATCGTATTTATCCTGATAGTGGCGATAGAACGCGGCCCGGCTCACCATTGCCCGCTCGGTCAGCTCGCCGATGGTGAGCGCGTCGAATCCCCGCTCCCCGATCAGCTCAATGAGGGCCTCCCGCAATAGCTTCTGCATCCGTCTGAGACGGAGGTTCTTGCCCGGCTGAGTCATCTGGCGCTCCGTGTCTCATATGGGACACTTCTTCCCGATTGATCCTTGCTTCTGGACCCGCATCCGACTACACTTGACGTAAGACAGGATTATCCATTTGAGATAGTATGTCTCGAACGAAGCAACCTGTCAACTCATAGTTCTGACTCAGCGGTACCTGTGCGTGCCTGCATCACGCGCAGCGTGAGTCAATCCATGTACAAGCGAGCAGGTTTCTCTGAAAGGAGCACGAGCTATGCATCGGTTCGCACGTCACCACCATCGCCCAGCGGGCGAGGCGCCGACCAACGAAACCAACGGGCTCAGCCTCGCGGGCGGCTGGCGCTACGACCTGCATGAATGGGTCATAGACACCTGCTTGTTCCTGGGCAGGGGCCGGGCACTCAGGCAGCGGACGGCCACCCTCGCCCGCCTGCACCCAGGAGATCAGGTGCTGGATGTGGGCTGTGGTACGGGAACGCTCGCGCTGCACGTCCAGCGCCACGTGGGCAGCACAGGCCGCGTCGTTGGCATTGACCCTGGACCAGAGCAAATTGCCCGTGCCCGCGCGAAAGCGACGCGGCATCATGTGCCGATTGAGTTCCAGATCGGGGTGATCGAGCAGCTCGCCTTTCCCGATCAGACGTTCGATGTGGTGCTCTCAACCTTGATGATGCATCATGTGCCTGCGAGCCGCAAACAGCAGGGCCTTGCAGAAATCGCTCGGGTGCTCAAACCAGGGGGCCGCCTGGTCATTGCTGATTTCAAGCCTCCGCAGGAACGCGCGGGCCAGACGGGGCGCTTTCACGCCGGGGGGAGCAGCCTGCTCGCGTTGGCTGGCTTGGTCGCGGACGCCGGTTTCTCGCAGGTGGTCATGGAGGAGATGCATGCTTCACGCTTCTCTGCGTTCCCAGGAGCAGGCTTTGTCAGGGCATGCAAACCCGCAGACGCACGTGCGATCACCGCAAGCGAAGGCTAGGGCCACGCGAAGGGTCTTCGTACGGCACCCACGTGGCGTACTGGATGGAGCCGCGTTGCGCCAATAGTGCCGAGGTGTGCGCGATCGAGAGGAGTTCATTGCTTCGGCTGTGCCGCACCCCAACGGCACCGACCCACCTCGTCCCCCGCCTCGATCACCGCGTACGCACGTCGATCATGCAACGTATCGGTCATAGGTGTATCTGCGCGCCTCCAGCCTGTGCGTGACCTCGCCTGTGGAACGGAAGCTCCGGGGTGACGCTGTCATGATTCCCAGATCGAGCGCAGCTGCCACACATCGAGCGCCACGAGCTGTCCGGGAGCACCCTCCGCGAGGAGTGCCACGCCGAGGCTGTCCGCTCGCGTCGGGTAGATCCGGCTGCTGATGGTGACACACTGGTTGGCAAAGACTTCAAGCACCGAGTGATCGAGGAAGATGTGCAGCCGCAGTGGATCACCCGGCGCAATCGGGAGCGGCGCGATGTGCGCGTTATGATCGGTGGTCAGATCAAGGCTCGCGTGCCTGCGATCGACGATCAGCTGGCGCTGTGCGGCGTCGTAGGCGATGCGCGTTTGCTCCGATCCGTCGGGCGCGCGGCGCACCACAAGACCGCATACGCCATCGCCACCGGGGGCGAACTCAGCCAGCAGTTCCAGCATGTCGCCGGTCACGCCAGGAACATCGACCTGCTGGCCCGCTGACACGGTGATCGGGCCACAGCGCATGTGTTGAGCGCGTAGCGCGGCCAATTCAGGCGCGGGCTGCATGCAGACGTGCCCATCGGCCCCAAGCGCGAGGACGCGCGGCAGCGACATCACTCCTGACCAGCCGCAGGCAAGCTGTGCCTCGATGCTGCGCGCTTCATGCATCCAGCCAAAGATGATCCGCCGACCTTGAGCATCGCTGAACGACTGTGGCGCGTAGAAGTGCCGGTCGCCATAGTCGAGCTTATGCTCGACCTCCGGGATAAGGTGGTGGTCGCGATAGCTGCCGACAAAGGCCGTGCTGTAATGCAGCCGTTCCCGGTCCCAGATCGAGGTGATCAGGACCTGCCGACCATCGAGGGGGAAGAAGTCAGGACATTCCCACATCGATCCCGTCCAGATTGGCTCAAAGCGATGTTGATCACCCACCAGGAGCGGGTGGAGGTATTCCCAATCACGCAGGTTGGGCGAGCGGTACAGCAGCACCGTGCCACCCGCTCCTTCGAGGCCCGCGCCCATAAGCTGGTACCACGTGTCTTCCTCACGCCAGACGGCGTGGTCGCGGAAGGCCACCAGATGGAGATCCGTCGGCGGCTCTGGGATGACCGGGTTGCCAGGATGTTTCTGCCAGGTCAGCAGGCCATCGGTGCTGGTTGCCAGGCACGCGCGCTGTACGCCATCGCGGTTCCCGCTATAGATCAGCGTCGGCACGCCGTCATCGTCCACGGCGACGCCCGACCAGCAGCCGTCCTCGTCGGCAGTACCTGGATCTGGTGCCAGCGCGATGGGCAGATGCCGCCAGTGGACGAGATCCTCGCTGAGCGCGTGTCCCCAGTGGATCGTGCCGTGAAAGGGACCGTGGGGATTGTACTGGTAGAACAGGTGATACTGCCCTTGCCAATGCATGAGTCCATTGGGGTCGTTCATCCAGTTCGCCGACGGCAGGAAGTGATAGCGTGGCCGGTGCGGGTCCGTTGCCAGCGACACATGCCCAGCACGTGTCAGGTTTTCCATAGACATGCGCTTCCCCTTTCATCCCCGATGTCGTGATACTTCGGATATACCCCGGATCGAACGTGATCCAGCAGGCGAAGATCGGGAGCCTGATTCGTATGCACACCGCACGCGGCGGAACTGTTGCGCGTGGTGCCGGTAGACCAATGGCCCGCTTGGGCCTCCATCGTCCCGGCGACGGTGATTCGTATCAAGCGCGTAGTGAGCTGGTAGAACGCCGTACCTTCCGCCACGGCTTCATCCGCTCCGGTGCAGTGTCTCGCGGCGACCGACGTCTGCCACCAACGTCCCTATGAAAAGCTTGATGCTAAAGCAGCGGATTCCAGCGGAGCGACAAGGCCATTGCCGATGCAGCCAGAAGGACGCTGAGCGCGACGCCGACGACCGTCAGCTCCATGGTTTCATGCCTGGTAATCAGGGATGTTGGCACATTCCGAAACACGCTTTGCAGCTCGTCGGCGCTGGCAGCCGCGTAATACCGTCCGCCCGTCAGCTCCGCCACCTGCTTGAGCGTGTCCTCATCGATGCCCCGGCGAAACTGTCCTCGCGGGCCGCCCCAGTGCTGGGAGCCGCGCTCGGTGCCGAACCCGATGGTATACACCCGCACACCGCGATCAGCGGCTTGCTGGGCAGCAGCCTGTGGCGCAGGCCCGGTGGTCGCAACGCCATCGGTCAGGAGCACGATAATCGCCGGCGCATACGCGCCGCCTGGCACCGGATCAGGAGGATCGACGCTGTCTCCCTCGGCGATGCTCGGCGCGACGCTCGGGTCGATAGTGGCGATGACATCAATCGCCTCAAGAATGCCGCTGCCGATCGCCGTGCCGCGCCCGGTGCTCAGGCTGTCGATCGCCGCTTCCAGGGCTTCCTGATCGGTAGTCGGCGGCTGGATCATTTCCGCGAACGCGGCAAAGGCCACGATGCCAATCTGCGTTCCCGGCGACTGACTCTGGATGAACGAGCGCGCCGCATCCTCTGCCGCCGCTAAGCGGCTGGGCTGAATGTCGTCCTGGAGCATGCTGCGTGATACATCAAGCGCGAGAATGATCGTCGTCTGGCTGGTGGGAACGCTGATGATCGCCACGGGTCGCGCGAGCGCAAGCACCAGGCTCGTGAGCGCGAGGAGGAACAGCGCAAAGGGCAGGTGCCGTCGCCAGCGGGCGGAGCGCGGCAGCGCCGCCCGGATCAAGCTCAGGCTGGAGTAGCGCACGGCAAAGCGCCGCTTCCGACGCAGCACCCAGAGATAGGCCGCGACCAGCAGCGGCATCAATCCCAGCAGCGGCAAAAAACCAGGCCAAAACCAGTCCATCAACGCCTCCCCGCTACCCACCTACGATCGCAATCCCGATCACGGCGTGCGACCGAACCACAGCAGCGACCACGCGCCGCCGATCAGCAACACGAGGAAGCCGACACCCGCAAACAGGGCGGTGATCTCGGCCTCCTCGGATGTCATCACCAGTTGCAGATCGAGGTTGTCATACATCGCCCGCAGCGCTTCCTCTTGCGCGGCGTTGAAATACGTGCCCGCGGTGCGCGCGGCGATCTGTTGCAGCGTTGCTTCGTCGAGCTGCGTATGCACCGTGAAGCCGTTGACCTTCAGGGTGGTCCCCGCAGCGCTGCCGATGCCGATCGTGTAGACGCGCACGCCCCGATCGGCGGCGGCCTGGGCCGCTTCCAGAGGGTCCGGTGGACCGGTGTTCTCGCCGTCGGTCAAGAGCACAATGGCTGTCGACCGGTTGGTTCCTGGGGGCACCGGCAGCGGCGTCGGCGTCGGTGTAAGGGTCAGCGTCGTGTAGCGGCGAGGACTCGCCGTGGCATCGAGCACATTCAGCGCCGCTCCGATGCCGTGACCGAGCGACGTTCCCCGCTGCGGGGTGATCCGCGCGATCGCGGCGAGAATGGCCGCCTGGTCGCTCGTCGGCGTCTGGATCGCCAGACCGCTGTCGCTGAATGCGACTACCCCGATCTGCACGCCGCGTGGCTGCTGCTGCACAACGTCCTGCGCCACGGCTTTCGCCGCCTCCATGCGTGTTGGCTGCACGTCGTTGGCCGCCATGCTGCCGGAAACATCGAACACAAGGATGACCGTGCCTTCGACTCGGGGCAGACTGACGGTGGTCTGCGGTCGCGCCAGGCCGATCAGCAGCACGGTGAGGCCGAGGAGCAACAGGGCAGGAGGAAGATGCCGCTGCCAGCCGAGCCGACGACCCGCAGCGCCGTAGACCAGTCCCAGGCTGCCGTAGCGCGCCAGCATCCGCTGACGCCGCTGCTGGAGGCGGACGTACAGCCCCACCGCGAGCGGGACCACCAGGAGGCCGAAGAGCATGGCGGGCCAGATGAATGACATAGGCACATCCGTATTATGTTCGGCGCTGCCGCCGCAGGTTGGCGAACCGCACAATCGCGCGCACCAGGTCCTCTTCCGTCGAGAGCGACAGCGCATCAACCCCGGCTCGTTTGAAGGCCGTGCTCAAGGCCGCTTCGCGCTGACGCGCTGCCTCGTGAAACCGCTGGCGAAACTGTGTGTCGCGCGTGTCCACGTAGATCTGCTCGCCGGTTTCCGCATCCTCCATCAGGATCAGGCCAAGGTCCGGCAGCTCCACTTCGCGAGAGTCCCACAGGCGGATGGCGATCACATCGTGCCGCCGGTTGAGCACGCTCATCGGTCGCTCCCAGCCCGGCGCGCTGATGAAATCCGAGATGATGAAGACCAGGGCGCGCTGCTTGATCGTGTGCAATCCCGCTTCGAGCAGCGGTGTGAGGCTGGTGAACGATGCCTGAGCTCCAAGTGGCTGCTTGAGCAGATCGTTGACCAGCCGCAGCACGTGCAGCCGACCGCCGCGCGCCGGGATCATGCGCTCAACGCGGCTGCCATACAGCACGGCACCCACCCGATTGCCGTGCCGGGTCAGGAGCCGCGCAAGTGTCGTCACGACATCGATCAACACCGTCCGCTTCTGGCGCTCGACGGGTCCAAAGTCCATCGAGGGACTGAGGTCCAGCAGAAACCACGCGGTGATTTCGCGATCTTCGACATACTGCCGAACATAGGGCGCGTTCATCCGCGCGGTGACGTTCCAATCGATGTAGCGAATGTCATCTTCCGGCTGATACTCGCGAACGTCCGCAAAATCCAGGCCGTAGCCATAGAACAGGCTGCGGTAATCGCCTTGCAGCAACCCGTCCAGGCGGCGAATCACCTGCCAGTCGAGGCGTTGGAGAATACGCTCAGGTGTTGGCGCGGATCGTGGCGTATTCATGCAGCGGCACCTTTGGGAGCGCAATCCGCTCAAGGATTTGTTGCAACAGGTCATCGCTGGTGACGGTATCCGAGAGCGCTTCATACGAGAGGACGAGGCGGTGCCGGAGCACGTCCAGGGCGATATCCTGGATGTCCTGCGGCAGCGCGTACGCCCGGCCACGGATAAACGCAAGGGCTTTCGCCGCCAGGATCACATGAATCGACGCGCGGGGGCTGGCACCAAAGGCGATGTAGCGCTCCATCTCTCGGAGGCCGTGAGCGTGCGGCTCGCGGGTCGCGGATACGATCCGAATGGCGTACTCCATCAGGGCCGGGTCCACGTACACGCGGCTGGCCTCATGCTGCAAACGTAGCAGCTGCTGGGCGGTCAAGACCTCCTGTATGGTTTCGACACTACCCGTCATCCGCTCGACGATGACGAACTCTTCCGTGGGGCTTGGATAGCCCACGAGCACCTTGAGCATAAAGCGATCGACCTGCGCCTCAGGCAGCGGATAGGTGCCCTCGGTTTCGATCGGATTCTGCGTTGCCAGCACCAGGAACGGATTGGGCACGGGAAACGTGTCGACGCCGATCGTCACCTGGCGCTCCTGCATGACTTCGAGCAGCGCGCTTTGAACCTTGGCCGGCGCGCGATTAATCTCATCGGCGAGCAGCAGGTTGGTAAAGACGGGGCCGAACGAGGTGCTGAACTCACCGGTTTTTTGATTGTACATGCGCGTACCGATCAAATCCGCCGGCACCAGATCCGGGGTAAATTGGATGCGCTTGAACTCGCCGCCGATGGCCTGCGCCAGCGTTTTGATCGTCATGGTCTTCGCCAGGCCCGGCACGCCTTCGACCAGGACGTGCCCGCGCGCCAGCAGGGCGACAACCAGCCGTTCGAGCAGATGGTCCTGGCCGACGATGACTTTCTTCACCTCATACACGACGTGCTCCATCGGCATCCGATGGTCGGCGCTCCTGGGTTGAGTCATGGACGATGTCCTTTCAGCGGGGCGGTCTACCACACGCAGCCGCGCCCCTGTGCCGCGCTGACGCTTCCGTTTCGGACGAGGACGTTGCAACCGGACATGGCATCAATAGGGTGGGAAGCCAGCCCCGGATGCTGCCACGGTGATCGGCACAGCAAAACCAAGGCCAATAAAGACCTCCTGGTTGGTCGGGTTGACCAGCCCGGCGACAATGCCGATCACGTGACCGTCCCGATTGAGCAGTGGACCGCCTGAATTTCCCGGGTTCACAGCGGCATCGATTTGAATCAAGCCATGCAGGGGCCGATCGCCGGTCGTGGGCTGGAAGGAGCGGTCGAAGCCGGAGATGACGCCCGCGCTCATCGAGCCGTAGAGGCCAAGCGGATGACCCACAACGAACGCCTCATCTCCGATGCGCATCGCGTTGGGATTGCCAAGGATGGCAGGCACGAGCTGCTGCGGAGGTTGGCGCGCGCGGAGCACCGCGATGTCATGCTCCGGCTGCGCAACCACGATCCGCGCCGACGAGCGAGAGCCGTCGGTAAACGTCAGCTCAATGCTCCGTGCGCCCGCAACGACGTGGAGACTCGTCAGAATGTCCCCGCGATCGTTGACGACAACGCCACTGCCCAGACCATACCCGTCCTCGCCTTCGTCGCCGACGGCTGACGTTTGGATGAGCACCAGTGAGGGGTGGATCGTTCGATACACCTGCTCAGAAAGGGCGGGTGGCGGAGTGGCCGAGGCCATCAGGTGTGCAACCGTCTGCTGAACCGCCTGCGTCGTGAGGGGCACGGGAGCCGGCACGAGCCAGTTGTACAGCAATATCGCGGCAAACGCCGCGAGCACACCTCCGGCGAAGGGTATGCCGCTGCGCATCTGCCGGATGCGTGCGCGGAAGACAGCAGATCGCGAAGCCGGTCGCTCACTCATGATCGTCTCCACTCTCCAGCCACAGCACCATCGACAACACAGATGTTGTCCGGTGATCATACCGGCATTATCCGACCGAGCCTCGCCCGCTGGTCCAGCGCCGACGCTGAGCGGCCCAGGCCGTATGCGAACGCAGGCATGTGACGCGCCTCCTGGGTTTGTGCCTGTTGCCAGGAGGGGCAGCGCCTCTGGTTCCCATAGTACACCATCGAAAAAGCCGTCGGCAAATTGGCACAGATGGTTCGCCCTGGACAGAATGTTCCCCGTGGCGGAGGCTCACCCACAGGCTCGTCATCGCAGCGGTGCTTGCCGTGAGCGCCTGTCTCGTGTGGACGGATGGCTCCGTGCTCTGGGCCATCGTCTCAGAGTCCAGGGTCCGTAGGGTAAGGAGATCCTGGATCTGTCGTGCGGGCGATGCAGGTCAGGGCAGCGGCAGCGTCACACCGATAATCGGCAGGCACCGGGAAATGGTGGCGACCCCCACGATACCGCGTGAACTCCGGGGCGCACCCGTCGGCGTGCTACCCCGGCGGCTCTCGCAGCGCCGCTGACGCCTGATCGGGGTGGATCTTGGTTTCTTGCACCGCGACGATGCCCGCGTGCGTCGTCTGCCACCATGAGAGCAAGCCCTTCCGGTCAGCAGCCCGCATACCGTTGACGTTCCATAAGACCATTGTGATCTGCCGCTGGGTCGCGCGCTCCTCCTCCGCCTGGGGTGTGCAATGGTCATCGAACCGACATGCGCGCGTAGACCACCAATGACGTGGCGCGGTATACTAGCTGTGAGGCTAAGCGGGGTGCGCCAGCAGCGGAACGGGAGCCACTCGTGCTACGTACGATCCCGCATCTCGATCTCCATGCCTGCTGGCGACCGTAGATGTCACAGTGCCGCGCTAGAGTACACGTCAGGACGAGGTACGATGCCCTGCATGCCCATCGCTCGTGCCACCAGCGCGCTCACCTGCTGGCCCTAGGTTGAGCAGGAGAGCGATGATTGCGGCACCGCCTGGCACGTGGCGCGTAGATGGCTCGAACGGCGCAGGCTGCTCGCTGGTGCGGCGCTCGTCCTGGCACTTGCGTGCCGGCGCGCATCACCGGAAACGCACAGGGGACGACACCATGAGTGGAGTACGCGTACTGGTTGGCACCCGCAAGGGCGCGTTCATCCTGACCGCGGACGGCACGCGCGACCAATGGACGGTCAGTGGGCCGCACTTTGGCGGCTGGGAGATCTATCATCTCACGGGCTCGTCGGCTGATCCGAATCGGCTGTACGCCTCACAGTCCACGGGCTGGTTCGGGCAACTGATCCAGCGCTCCGATGATGGTGGCCTGACGTGGACGGCCGTTGGGAATGCGTTTGTGTACGACGGCGTGCCCGGCACGCATCAGTGGTACGACGGCACGCCGCATCCCTGGGAATTCACGCGGGTCTGGCATCTTGCGCCGTCGCTCACCGATCCGGAGACTGTCTACGCCGGGGTGGAAGACGCGGCGCTGTTCCGCAGCCTGGACGGCGGCCACACCTGGCAGGAGCTGGCCGGGCTGCGGGAGCATGGCGCCGGGTCGCGCTGGCAACCCGGCGCGGGCGGGCTGTGCCTGCACACGATCCTGCTCGATCCGTCCAACCCGGGGCGCATCGTCATCGCCATCTCGGCGGCGGGAGCCTTCCGCACCGATGATGGGGGCACCACCTGGCAGCCTATTAACCGAGGGCTGCGGTCTGACTATATCCCGGACCCCGATGCCGAGGTCGGGCACTGCGTCCACAAGATCGCGCGCCATCCATTGCGTCCCCACGTGCTGTTCATGCAGAAGCACTGGGATATTATGCGGAGCGACGACGCCGGCGATTCGTGGTATGAGGTCAGCGGGAACGTGCCGTCAGACTTTGGGTTCCCGATCGCCGTGCATGCCCATGAACCCGACACGATCTATGTCGTCCCGATCACCAGCGACTCCGAGCATTACCCACCGGAGGGGAAGCTGCGCGTGTACCGCAGCCGGACGGGCGGCCATGCATGGGAAGCCCTGACCCACGGGCTGCCCCAGCGCGACTGTTACGTGAACGTGTTACGCGACGCTCTGGCCGTGGACGCGCTCGATCCATGCGGCGTGTACGTCGGCACGACCGGCGGACAGGTGTACGCATCGGCCAATAGTGGCGATACGTGGACCGCGATTGTCCGCGATCTGCCGTCCGTCCTTTCCGTGGAGGTGCAGACGCTCCCATGATCCGAGTCATGCTCCCCGCCCACCTGCGGATGCTGGCCCAGCTCACGGGCGAGGTGGAACTCCAGATGGCGGGTCCTGTGACCCAGCGAACGGTCCTGGACGCGCTCGAAGCCAGGTATCCTATGCTGCGCGGGACGATCCGCGACCACGTGACGCAGGAACGCCGCCCCTTCGTGCGAATCTTCGCCTGCGAGGAAGATCTGTCGCATGAGTCGCCGGATGCGCCACTGTCCGCCGCCGTTGCGACCGGGATGGAGCCGGTGATGATCGTGGGTGCGATTGCTGGAGGCTAACGCGGCGCACAGGGCACGCGCCGCGTCTGATCGGCGCTGGTCCAGGTCATCATGTCCTTGATCCGCGCCACGCCCGCGTCGCCGCGCTCGGTCACGATGTCGGTCGCGCCGAACGCCAACGCGAGCTTCTGGCGATCCGCGTGACGGCTCATGGCGATGATCCGCTCAGCGCCAAGCTGCTTGGCCGCGAGGATGGCGCAGAGGCCGACCGCGCCGTCGCCGACGACCGCGACGGTCTTGCCGGGACCGGCGTCGGCAGCCACGGCCCCGAACCAGCCGGTGCCGAGCACGTCGGAGGCCGCCAGCAGGCTCAGGATCAGGTCGTCGGGCGGCCTGTCCGCGGTCGCGACCAGCGTGCCGTCGGCAAGCGGGATGCGGGCGTACTCGGCCTGGGTCCCGATGGTCTGCGACACGAACTCGCCGTTCACGCAACGGGACTGGTAGCCGGACTGGCAGATCGGGCAGGTGTTGTCGGAGATGACGAACGAGCCGACGACGAACTGGCCGGGTTTGATGGTGCTGACCGCGCTGCCGACCTCCTCGACGATGCCAACGTACTCGTGCCCCATGGGCTGCGGCTGGTTAAACACCTCAATGCCGCGGTAGGGCCACAGGTCGGACCCGCAGACGCAGGCCGCCGAGATGCGGATGATGGCGTCGGTCGGTTCAAGAATCGTTGGGTCGGGGCGCTCCTCGACGCGTACATCCCGCGGGCCGTACAGTACTGTTCCTTTCATGGTGTATCTCCTCCAATAATAGTACGTATGTGGTCGTGTCGTCCATGACGGCGGCATCTCGAACCCACGCTTGCCCAGCGCAGAGCTGGACCGCGACATCCTCGAGTATGTCAGGGCGGAGCAGTTCGAGGGCATGCCGCCGTACCGAATAGTGGTAGAGCCCGGGAGCAACGCCCTCCACGCGCTGGATGAGCGGATAGACCTCGATGGGGTGACGCGCCCCGCCGGAGGGACTGGTCTTGAGCAGGTACGGACCGAGCACCGGATCCTCAAGTCGGTGACTCGCGCCCCACGTCCAGAGCACAACGGTTGCGAAATCGGAGCGCGAGATGGGTTGCCGCAGAAAGTGTCGTAGCGTGCGTCGTCGACGCAGCACATCCCAAAACTCCCCGGTTTGCTCCTCGAACCGCGCGGGCAGGTGTATCGTGACATCCCCGTACTCCTTGTACGGAGATGGCGGTGGATGGGCTGCCGCGAGCACCTGATGGCGCTCGCGTTCGGTCATCAGATGGGGGAAGGTGTCAATAACCGCCCCGTGAACGAGGCGGCTTGCATCTAGACCCGCAGGTCTGATGCGATTGGCTGATTGACGGGCAGCCCGCCAGGATCAGATCTACCGCTCCTGGCTTGGTACGTGGCAGCGATCGTGTAGGCGGCGTTCACATCCGCCGCGTTCCCTGGTGGGCGTCCAAACGATCGACCAGGGGCGCGTGTTCGGGCGTCTGTATCACGCTGGCGGAGGTACCGCCTTTCGCGGCCACGGTCGTCCATACCACCGCGAGCGAGAACGCCACGACGCAGGTGAATCCCCAGCAATGCGCGTGCCGTGTGGGAGCACGCGGCGCACTCCGACACCCCCACCACCCAGCGCGCAAACTCCATCTGGTCATGCGGTCCCTGCCGCTCGACCATCCAGCGCTCGACTACCTGCTCCACGATCCCGGTGTGGCGGAGTGGGCAGCGGCGCTTCATCTCCCCGCGAGCAGCGTGTCTCAAAAGCCTTAAAACGTTCGGAGAACGGCATGTTGAGACATCATGTGAGAGCCGTTACCATAACGTCGCAGAACGTATACCTTTCGAAACCTGTTATTCAACATGCAGGGTGCTTATCGTCACCGTTGCTTAGGGTGGCGATAGGTGCGGTTAGCGTTCTCGGTGGTGCTTCACGAGCGCTGCCAGACTCGCTCGGACACCCTGGGTACTCGGATGATCCGAACCGACCACCTGCTCGTAGATCGTCAATGCTTGCTCCAGATAGCGCCGCGCCTCGGCGTCCTGTCCCTGGGCGTGCAGGACGAGGCCCAGATGGTGGAGGCTTTCCGCGGTGTCGGGATGCTGCGGGCCGAGTCGGTGCGTAAAGATGGTGAGCGCTTGCTCCAGATAGCGCCGCGCCTGCACCCGCTCGCCTTGCGCGTGCAGCACCTCGCCCAACCCGCTCAGGCTCCTGGCGGTGTCGGGATGGTCCGCCCCCAGCACGCGCTGCTGAATCGCCAACGCCTGCTCCAAGTAACCCTGTGCCTGCGCGTACTGACCTTGAGCCTTGAGGACCACGCCCAGATTGAGGGGGCTCCTGGCGGTGTCGGGATGGTCGCCGCCCAGCACGCGTTGCTGGATCGCCAGCGCCTGCTCGTAATAGCGTTGGGCATCGGCGTACTGGCCTTGTACCTCCAGCACCACACCAAGGTTGCTGAGACTCCTCGCGGTGTCGGGATGGTCGTCGCCCAGCAGGCGCTGCCGGATTGCCAGCGCCTGCTCATAGTAGCCCTGTGCCGCCGCGTACTGTCCTTGATCCTTGAGGACCACGCCCAGATTGTTGAGACTCCTCGCGGTGTCGGGATGGTCGTCGCCCAGCAAGCGCTGCCGGATCGCCAGCGCCTGCTCATAGGCGCGCTGCGCCGCAGGGTAGTGGCCTTGCGCCCACAGCACAATGCCCAGGTTATTGAGGCTCCTGGCGGTGTCGGAATGGTCGTCGCCCAGCACGCGCTGCCGGATTGCCAGCGCCTGCTCCAGGTAGCCCTGCGCTTCGGGATAGACACCGAGGAGCCAGAGATGGTAGCCCAGCGCATTACATAATCCCGCCGTGCGTGCATTCGCGCGCTGCTGCGCCGCATCGGTAATGAAGCGGAGGTGCGGCTGGATAGCCAGGACGGGGCGGGGATTGCGCTGCTCGTTCAGCGCATCGGCCACGTGTAGCATGGTCGCTTCCACCGCCGCCTGGGCCGCTCCGTCGACCAGCACGGCGTGTACAAACGCCACCACCAGCCGATGCAGACGGAGGTTGCCTGCCGCGTCGGTTTCCAGCAGCCCCAGGTCGATTAAGCGTCGCAGGGCATCCTCAGCGTGCAGCGCACGGTCCGTGGCATCGTCTGGGAGCGCCAGCGTTTCGAGGAGCAACCGGCGCGGTAGTGGCTCCCCCGGTGCGAAGCACGCCGCATGCGCCAGCAGCGTCAGCGCCAGCACGTCCGTGGGATCGGCACCATCCAACTGTTCATAGCTTTGCTCAAAGGTGCGCGCCACATGGTGCACGTGCTTCGTCGGCGAGATGCCCGCTGCCCGGAGTGAGCGATCGTTGAGGATCGTTGAAGCGCGCAGGCGCGCCCGATACTGGGCGGGCGTGATGGCATAGCGGTAGTGTCCCAGGAAGCTGCCCGCGAGATGCAAGGCCAGCGGCAGATCGCCCAGGGCTTCGGCAATCGCCTGGAGGTCGGCATCATCCTCTCGCAGATCCGGGCGGAATTTGCGCAGCAGCGCGATACTCTCCAGCCGGGGCAGCACGTCCAGCGGCACCGCCTGCACACCAAGGGCGGGATTCCAGTGATGACGGCGGCTGGTGAGGAGCACGCGACAGCCGCCGTGCTTTGGTCGCCATTGCTCCAACAGTGCCTCGTCCTCACAGTTATCGAAGACCAGGAGTCGCGCAACCGGCTCCTTCCAGGCCGCTTGCACCCGCTGCACCTGCTCGTCCAGCGACAGCATGCCAAACGTGGAGCGAAGATCCATGCCATCTGCACCACCGCACGCCGCAACCTCTGCTGGGACGGCAGCAGGATCAGCGAAGCTGAGCCAGAAGACGCCGCCCGGAAAGCACGGCCCGTAGCGATGGACGAACTCACACGCCAACTGGGTCTTGCCGATGCCGCCGAGGCCCGTCGCCGCCGCGATCTCCACCTGCCCGATGGCCGCCGTCTCGCTTCCCGTCAGGGCACGGGCCAGCTGGCGTAGGTCGGTGTCCCGGCCCACGAACAGCGGATTGCAGCTGAATGGCATCCGCGAACCGGGTGGCAGTGGTGCAGGTGATGGTACCCGGTCAAGGGGCAGTGGCGCGATCGGAGGCTGCGGGGTCGCCTGCGAACCGGGATCGCTCGGAGTGAGGATCGGCGGTAAGCGATCCGCACTGCGTTCGCCCCGGGCCACCTGAAGAAACAGGGCGCGCTCGTCGGGGGCCAGCGCGAGGCAGGTCGCCAGCCGCTCCGCAAGCTGGCGCGAGGGTCGCTGGAACTCCGCTTCCTGTTTGCGGATCGTCACTTCGGCGCAGCCCACGCAGTCCGCTAAGGCCGCTTGGGTCAGGTCAAGGGCTTTGCGACGGCGGCGAATCCACGCCCCGAGCGACGGCTCGTGCGCTCGATCGTCTGGCATAGCTGGTTCTCCCCAAGGTCCAAGCGACACCCGCATCCGGTGCCGACAGTCGGGGCAGCGTGGGGGGATCGGGATGATTATACACGGCTTCCGTCCGCAGCGGGAGTCCCAGCGTGGTCGCCGGACCGGGGCCGGCATCCGTTAAGTCTATCTTAACTCAATCGGTTTTTGGATCGGAAACCGGTCGCATACCCTGGCAGAAATCTGGTGTACTACCGCTAGCGGACCTGCACCCCGGCCGCAGCGGAGGCGGAGCGACGAGCGATGATCGGCTGGTTCCGCACCGCGGCTGGTTCGGCCCGGGTCGCCCGTGATGGGTCGGTACCAGGCAAGGCAGCTGACACGCCGGATGCGCCGAGCCGCATTCCCGAAAGGAGGTCCAGCGACCAACGGTGGTGTCTGCCTGTACTCCTCCCAGCTGCGGATGCGCGACCATCGCCCCTGATTCGGATTGCCTGGGAAGGTTGTTCGGCTCTGCCAGATCGCATCGCCATAGTGTTGGCGCATGTGTGTCCACAATCATGTGCGGAAGGATGACTCTATGAAACGGTTGATGACCCTGTTCGTGATCGTCGGTGTCCTCGCGGTTCACTCCCTCTCGCTGCAAGCCGCATCAGGCGCGGTGGGTGTTGCCCGTGCGCCCGCCGCCCCGGTCAAGGGCAAGCCCATTGCCGATCAGTACATTGTGGTGCTCAAGGAAAGCGGCGATGGTCAGGCCGTCGCCCATGCGCTCGGTGTCCAGGCCAGGCACGTCTATTCAGCGGTGCTCAACGGCTTCGCGGCAACCTTGAACGCGCGCCAGCTTGCGGCGCTGCGCCAGCATCCGCTGGTCGACTCCATCGAGCAGGATCAGGAAGTCACGCTCGATGCCACGCAATACTTCCCCTGGGGGTTGGATCGGATTGACCAGCGCCCGCAGCCGCTGTCGGGCAGCTATACCTACAACTCCACGGGCGCAGGCGTGTATGCCTACATTATCGACACCGGCATCGCGACGGCGCATCCTGACTTTGGTGGACGCGCGTCCAACGTCTACGATGCGTTTGGTGGTACCGGCGCGGACTGCAACGGCCACGGCACGCATGTCGCGGGCACCGTGGGCGGCGCAACCTACGGCGTGGCGAAGCAGGTGCAAGTACGGGGCGTGCGCGTGCTCGACTGCAATGGCGCTGGCGCGTGGTCAGACGTGATCGCGGGTGTCGATTGGGTACGGCTGTACGGGCAGCGTCCGGCGGTTGCCAATCTGTCGCTCGGCGGCGGCTTCCTGTCGTCGGTCAACACGGCGGTCACGAATCTGGTGAACTCCGGCATCTTCGTGGCGGTTGCAGCAGGCAACAATAATGCGGATGCCTGCAATTACTCGCCTGCCAGCGCCGCCGGGGTGCTCACCGTGGCGGCATCGGACATCAACGATGCCAGAGCCTCGTTCTCGAACTACGGCAGCTGCGTCGAGGTGTACGCGCCGGGCGTGAATATTGGATCGACCTGGCTCAACAATGGCTCCAACGCGATCAGCGGCACCTCGATGGCTTCGCCGCATGCGGCGGGCGTGGCGGCGCTGTACAAAAGCAGAAACGGCGAAACCGCGTCGTCAACCATCGTGAACTACATCATCACCAACGCGACGACGAACGTGATGACGGGCAATCCGACAGGTACGCCGAACCGACTCCTGTTTGTGGGGTCGCTCACCCCACCGTCAGGGCCAACGCCCACCGCCCCCCCCCTTCAACCGACCGCGACACCACAACCGCCAACGCCAATGCCGACACGGGAACCCTGGACCTGCCCCCCAGAGTGTCGGTAATGGTGGCTCCCGCAATGTGGGTGTAGTAAAGGTGCAGCCCAGCGGCTTGCGGCGGGTAGCGAGCCGCTGGACATGGATGCAGCAGCGCGCGAAGTGCTGCGCATCGCTCGGCTGGTGCAGGCCGACAAAGAAGCGCAGCGCCATCAGGCAGCGGCCTCGTGCGCGATCTCTGGCGCGGCCTGGCGTGCTGCGTTGATGTGTGGGGCGATCGTCATCGTCGTCCTCCTTGATCGTCCTACTCGGTTCGTCGCTCCGGCGGTCGTGGCGCTATGAGCACCGGGCATCGGCCTGGGCTGAACACTGCTCGCAGCAGGACGCTCCCCTACCACCGAGCGCGGCGCAGGGTGATCGTGCGCCCGCCCCCTGAATCGTGGTCAAACCCTTCCCTGCGGTGATTGAATTGTCCTGCGCCCGAACGGTACGCGGGTGTAGCCTGGTGTGAGGGATGGCCCACACGTCCCGATCGTGCATAGTCTGCGCCCCTCCCTCCGTTGCTCCATGACCATCCCATCAGCAACAACCGCAGTGCAGTTCAAAGGAGGCTCGTATGCCACTATCCTTAGAACACGTGGCAGGTGGATGGCAGCACCGTGTCCGCGCCGTCGTAGCCCTCCTCCTGCTCCTGCTGCCGACCCTCGCCGCCGCGCAGACTCCACCGCCCAGCATCACGCTGACCGACCTCGGTGCCACCGAAGGTGCCTATAGCGAAGCCACGGCGATCAACCATCAGGGCGACGTGGTGGGCTACACGGACGCCCGGAACATCGTCGTGTGGCGGAACGGGGTGATGACCAAGCTCGGCATGTCGGGCACGGTCACGGCGATCAACGACCACGGCCAGATCGTGGGCGCGGCCTTTAACCACGGCTTCATCTGGCAGAACGGGCAGCGGACCGACCTCGGCTGGGGCAACATCCCCGAGGCGAACAACAATCAGGGCCAGGTCGTCGGCTGGAGCAGCGGGGGTTGGAGCCCGTGGGCGTCCGACACCGGCTTCATCTGGCAGAACGGGCAGCTGACCCACGTGGGCACCCTCACCGATGTGGTTGGTGCAAGTAGCGCCGCCGTGGCGATCAACGAGCAGGGGCAGGTGGTGGGCACCAGCGACACGGCGAACGGTGAGCGCCATGGCTTCATCTGGCACCACGGGGTGATGACCGACCTCGGCACCTTGGGGGGCGCTCGGAGCGCCGCCGTGGCGATCAACGACCGCGGCCAAGTCGCGGGTGTCAGCAGCACCACAAGCGGCGAACAGCATGCTTTCGTGTGGCAGCATGGGGTGATGACTGACCTGAGCACGCTGGGCGGAGATTCGAGCAGTGCCGTGGCGATCAACGAGCAGGGGCAGGTGGTGGGCACCAGCGCCACGGCGGATAGGCAGGACCACGGCTACATCTGGCAGCACGGAGTGATGCGGGATCTTGGAACCTTGGGGGGCCATGAAAGCCGTGCTACCGCCATCAACGAACAGGGCCAAGTGGCCGGGCACAGCGTCACAGCGACTGGCGCATATCGTGCCTTCGTGTGGCAGCACGGGGTGATGACGGACCTCGGTACGCTGGGCGGAGATGAGAGCCGCGCTGTGGCGATCAACGACCGCGGCCAGGTTGTGGGGTTCAGTACCACTCCGAGCGGCGAGCAGCATGCTGTGCTTTGGACGCTGACACCGCCCACGCCCGCGCAGCAGCTTGGTGCGCTCAAGGCCGACGTGCAGCAGCTCGTCACCGCCAGGGTGCTCAACCAGGGCCAGGGTAACGCCCTCACAGCCAAGCTGGATGCCGCCCAGCGCAGCCTTGACCGCGGCCAGCCAAAGGTCGCTGCGAACCAACTGGATGCCTTTGTGCAGCAGGTGGAGGCATTCCAGCGGAGCGGCGTGCTGTCGGCTTCCCAGAGGCAACCCCTGGTGGACCAGGCGAACGTGCTGATTCGGCAGCTCCAACGGTAGGACCGCCACCTGCATCAATCGTGCGTCGCCCAACCTGTCTTGGTTGGGCGACATGCTCTGCTCCGCTGCTCTACCAGAACGCCGTCAGGCAGCGGCCTCGCGCGCGATCGCCGGCGCGGCCTGGGCCTCGGCGGGGAGCGGCAGCCGGATGGTGGAGCCGCTGGCTCGCGCCCACCAGCGATCGATTTCCGGCAGGCCGTAGCCGTCGTGGAGAATGACCTCGGTATCCCGCTCCGGCGTGAGCGCGTAGCAGATCCGCAGCGTGACCGTGGTGTGGGGTGTGTCCGTCGTCAGCAGCGGTACGAACCGCTCAGCGCTGCAACGGCCTTTGACCATGATCTTTTGCTCGCGCTGATGCGGCTGGTCGTTCCACGCGAATTGGAAGTAGGCGTCTTTGTGCTGCCGGAGTAGGTTCTGGATGTCGTAGGGTCGGAACCGCACGCGCACGCTGCCCCCGTCGATGACGGCGACGTGCAACCACCGGCCGCTGTGAGGTAGTGCACGGCAGGGCAGCACAGGGTTGGTAACGTTGAGCTGGGGTCAGGCAGAGGACGGGGGCAGCATACCGATAATCTCTATCTTCTCCGCGATCCTGCTGCTCTATCTCTGGATTTCTTCCCCTCCCTCATCTTCCCTGGTTCTCGACCGATTTTAGGGTGTGATCATAATCGTTAAATCCAGTGCGCGAATCCATGTTCACACGGCAGCGCCATGTGCTACAATGGATCGGCACATGAGCAAACCGCTTAAGGCCCGCACATCTCATTGGCACGTTGCCGAGCTATTGGAGATCCCCGACGCTTCAGCCACGTATTCCCGCCATAAGGGGGCAGCGCGATGACGCATACGCACCAGCACCTACAGCCAGCGGCAACCAAGAAGGTATCCGAACGCATCACACGCACGCATGCGGCGCACGGCTCACCCGCTATGTCACCCCAGGAGGTCATGCGCTCTTCCATGGTAGGCATGCAGCCTGCCGACATCCTCGCGCTGCAAACGACGGTGGGCAACACCGCGGTGCAACGGCTGATCGGTGAGCGGGTGCAGCGGACGGCTGGTGCAGCCCCAGCCGCTCCAGCACCAGCCGCGGCGGCTCCTGTGCAGACGGACGTGGGACGGGTCGATGGACTCAAGCAGTACAAAGCGTGGCTGGAGGATCGGCTGAACGAGGTCGATCGGTTGCAGGGCAACGAGAAGGTCAGCCGGGTGCGTGGCATGCTGTCACAGATCGAAAGCGTCTCGGCGGCGATCATGGCGGGCACGCTCCCGGATGTGGACAAGCTTTCGAAGGCCCCCGAGTACGAGGAAGGCGGCAAGCGCGGCAGCGTGCCACCCGAGCTCATCGGCACGGTGCGCCAGTTTATCGAGCGGATCGAGCGTCCGGTGGCAGGAGCTACCGCCTCCGATCAGGCGCAGACCGAAGGCTCGCTCTATGACGCTGGCATGGACTGGAATGCTCGTCTGGGCGTGCCCCAATACCGCACACAAAGCGACAACCTGGCTGCGCCTGAGGCCACCTGCAACGTGACGAGTTTCGCCATGGTTGCGGAGCGCCTGGGCTACACTCGCGAGGATCTGCTGAGAGCCATTGAGAAGGAGCTACGGTCAGATTATCTGAAGACCGCCGAGGGCAGAGCGGCCGTCAAGGAAAAGAAGGCCGAGGAGATCCCGGTCCCTGACACCTTCTGGCAGCAGCAGGCCAAGCGCTATCTGGAAAAGGTCAACAGCGCGGCGAAAGGCTATCAAAGGTTGCGCGGCGGCACGTTGATCGGGGCGACCGCCACGCCGCGCCAGAAGAACGAGCAGATGACCGCGCTGGCCGCAGATTTCAAGGGTAGCGCACAGACCGAAGACCTGCTCGATTTTTTCCTCTCCCTCCAGAATATCTCGCGCATCACCATCAACTCCGATGCGACGCCCAAGCATGTGATGGATAGGATCAACCCCAACGACAGCACCGAGAACCGGGTGGAGCATGTTTGGGGCCCGTGGTCCGCCGATACCCGCAAGAAGCTCAAGGCCTGCCTTGATGCAGGTGGCGGGGCGATGATGAGCCTGTTCCACAAGGGCAGTGCCAGCACCGACACGCACATCATCAGCATCCAGTCGGTCACGGACAATGGCATCGTCGTGGATGATCCCTATGGCCGGATTAACCCGGCGTACCGCCGAGGCAAGGGGCAGGATGCCTATAAAGATCCGGGCAAGACCAGGAATGCCTCGCCCTACAAGAACCTGGTCCACAGCGAAGACAACGAAGATTGGACGGTCGCTGCTACGCAAGCGCCAACCAGCGACGAGACACGGGGCAACTCCTACGAGATGAACGACGAGATGGTCAAGACCCTGTGCCGCAACCTCGTGCTCTTCCATCGCGCGCAGGAGAAGAAGAAGAGATAATCCCAACAGACCTGCAACTTCCGGTGCACGGCCCGTGGGGTGTCTGTCGCCGCATCAGTTCATGGGGTAGG
>DASUTC010000202.1 GCA_036374795.1 Herpetosiphonaceae bacterium | reverse complement strand
CACTCCTGGGCGACCAGCGGATGGGCGGGACGGCGTCGGTTCACCGTTTCTTCAGGTGTGGCGGCGCTCTAACGAGTAGTGATCTTAGAAATTCGCTCCGTGGCCTTGGAGGAACCGCCCTTGGTCCCCAAGTTTACCGTTCCTATCTGCGTCGGGCGACCGATGCAGCTGGCCAGCAGCGCGGCGCCGATGCGCCGTTGTCCTGAGTGCGTCCCGTCGAGTTGACGGCCGACTAACGCTCTGATTGCATAGGAAAACCAGCGATGATATCTGCGGGCGTGAGCTCGAGCGACCTGCTTGAGCCGAAGCGGACGACGACCATCGTGCACCTCCCCGAAACCGCAGCCGCGCCTGGGTTCGGTGTCCATCTAACCCTGGACGGCTATGGCGGATCTCAGCGCCTCCTGGCGGATGGGAATCACGTCCTGGCGTGCCTGAGCGAGCTGCCCGAGCGGCTCGGCATGCACAAGCTGGCCGAGCCCTTTCTGGTGGAGCTGGAGCACCACAGCCACAAGGATCCGGGCGGGGTCAGCGGCTTCGTGCTGATCGCCGAGAGCCACATCAGCATCCACACCTTCCCCTTGCGGGGCTTCGTCAGCGCCGACGTGTACACCTGCCAGAACAGCCTGGATACGGAGCGGATCTGCGCGTACTTCGCGGACGCCTTTGAGCTTCAGGACCTCGAGATCAACGTGGTCAGGCGCGGCACGCGCTATCCCGAGCACAACATCTACGACGCGCCGCAAAAGGTGGCGTGAGGTCGCTCAGCCGTCGCAGGAAACGCGCCTATGGAGATCAACCGGCAAAACAAGGCCGAGCTGCTGCAGCGAACCGTGAAGCACATCGACATCACGGCGCACGACCCGCGTGCTCTGATCGATGCCTACAAGGAGATGTCGTTCAGTGCGCGCGAGCTCGGGCGGGCGTGCGAGATCTATGAACGCATGCTGCAGGGTGACGACTGCACGATCATTCTGACGATCGCCGGCAGCACCAGCGCTGCGGGCTGCATGCAGATCTACATCGATCTCGTGCGCCATCACAT
>DASUTC010000201.1 GCA_036374795.1 Herpetosiphonaceae bacterium | reverse complement strand
GGCGTCAATAAGTATGCCGTGCAGGAGCCGCTGGAGATCCCTCTTCTGGAGATGGACCCCGAAGGCGAGCGCAAGCATCTTGATCGGCTCAACCGCGTGCGCCGCGAGCGCGACCAGGAGCGCGTGGCCGAGGCGCTTGAGGCGCTGCGGGTTGCGGCTCAGGGCGATCAAAACCTGATGTATCCGGTGCTCGACTGTGTGCGCGCCTACGCGACGATGGGCGAGATCTGCGATGTGCTGCGCGAGGTCTTCGGCATCTATCGCGAGGTGCTGGTCGTCTAGCGCGCCGTCAGGCCGGGATGTGGGCGTCGCCCACTGTTTCTTCTTCCTGCCTGATGGAGAACCAAGAGCCAAGCGAAGAACAAGGGAACAAGCGAACAAAAGAACAACGTGTTAAATCGCTTGTTCCCTTGTTTCTTTGTTCCTTTGTTTCTTTCATGCTTCCCCGCCCGTGTGACAAACTCAGGCCCGTATGCTAGGATACAAACGGCTACTAGCGCCGACGATGACGTCGGCTGTTTTGAGCGAGGAATCGCAATGATGCGAACAGCAGATCGATTACCACTGGCGACGCTGCCCAGGCGCGTTTCGATCCGTGAGGTCGGGCCGCGCGATGGCTTGCAGAATGAAGATGTCTTGCTGACGACCGAGCAGAAGATCGCGCTGATCAACTGCCTGTCGGACTCCGGCCTCGAATATATTGAAGTCGGCTCGTTCGTGCATCCGCGCGCCGTGCCGCAGATGGCCGATACCGCCGAGGTCTTCGCGCGGATCGACCGTCATCCCGGCATTGTGTACAGCGCGATTGCGCCCAACGTCAAAGGCGCGCAGCGGGCGATCGACGCCAACGCCGACGCGATCCAGGTCTTTCTGAGCGCCTCCGAAAGCCACAACCAGAGCAACGTCAACATGAGCATCGCGCAATCGCTGGCGCAGGCCGCCGAGATCGCGCGGCTTGTCCGGGGCGCTGGCAAAATGTTCGACGCGGTGCTCTCGGTGGTCTTCGGCTGCCCGTTCGAGGGCGACGTTCCGATCGCGCGCGTGCTCGACCTGGCGGACCGGCTGGTCGAGATGGGCGCGCAGCAGATTACGCTGGGCGATACCACCGGCATGGCTCATCCCCGGCTGGTGCAGCAGATCTGCCTGGCCTTCGCCGAGCGGCTGCCGAACGTGCCGATCCGGCTCCATCCCCACAGCGCGCGTGGCGCCGGTCTGGCGAATGTGCTGGCGGCGCTGCAAGTGGGCGTGGATCGCTTCGACGCCAGCGTCGGCGGCATCGGCGGCTGCCCGTTCGCGCCGGGAGCGCCCGGCAACGTCTGCACCGAAGACATGGTACATATGCTTCACGAGATGGGCGTCGAAACCGGCGTCAAGCTGCCGAACGTGATGGCCTGCGCGCGCAGCCTTGAGCACCTGCTGGGGCATGAGGTGCCCAGCCAGACGATCAAGGCGGGTATTTGCGGCCACCTGGGGCCGGAGGGAGAGCCGCGAGGAGAGAACAGCGGAGAACCAGGAACCGAAAACCGAGAGCTAACCTCCTCGGTATCAAGTGAGGCTTGATTCTTTTTTTGGTCCTGGCCCTCACCCTCGGTGCTAGCGCACCGCTCCCTGCCTCACGTTCAGGCGGGCTTTTGCCTTCGGGGCCTGCGGCACAGGCGAGGGGAAAGTGGAGCCTTTTGTTCTTTATTCTTTGTTTGTCGTCCATCCCTTTTGGTGCTTAGTTCTAGGTTCTTAACGTTATGCCAATCATCCATTCGCACATCGATACGCGCAGCGAAGAATTCAAACGCAATGCTGAACATAACGAGAGCCTGGCGCGTGAGCTGCGCGAGCGGCTGGCCGAGGCTCGCGAGGGCGGCAAGGCCGAGGCCCGCACCAGGCACGAGTCGCGGGGCAAGCTCTTTGTGCGCGAGCGGATCGAGCGCTTGATCGATCCCGACACGGCGTTTCTTGAGCTATCGCCGCTGGCGGCCTACGACGTGTACGAGGACGACGTTCCCGCCGCCGGGATCGTCACGGGCGTAGGTCGGGTGGCAGGCCAGGAGGTGATGATCGTCGCCAACGACGCGACGGTCAAAGGCGGCACCTACTACCCGCTGACGGTCAAAAAGCACCTGCGGGCACAGGAGATCGCGCAGCAAAACTACCTGCCGTGCATCTATCTGGTGGATAGCGGCGGCGCGTTCCTGCCGCTTCAGGCGGAGGTCTTCCCCGATCGCGAGCACTTCGGGCGGATCTTCTACAACCAGGCGCAGATGTCGGCGCTCGGCATTCCGCAGATCGCCGCCGTGATGGGCTCGTGTACGGCGGGCGGCGCGTACGTGCCCGCGATGAGCGACGAGGTGGTGATCGTCAAGGGCACCGGCACGATCTTTCTGGGCGGCCCGCCGCTGGTCAAAGCCGCCACGGGCGAGGAGGTCACTGCCGAGGAGCTGGGCGGTGCCGACGTGCATACCCGTCTGTCGGGCGTCGCCGACTACTTCGCCGAGGACGACGAGCACGCGCTGGCGCTGGTGCGGCAGATCGTCTCGACGCTCAACCGCCGCAAGCCGCAGCCGTGGACGCTGGCTGTGCCCGAAGAGCCGCGCTACGATCCGCGCGAGCTTTACGGTATCCTGCCCGCCGACACGCGCAAGCAGTACGACGTACGCGAGGTGATCGCGCGCATCGTGGACGGCTCGCGGCTGGATGAGTTCAAGGCGCGCTACGGCACGACGCTGGTCTGTGGCTTCGCGCACATCATGGGCATGCCGATCGGCATCCTCGCCAACAACGGCATCCTCTTCTCCGAGAGCGCGCTCAAGGGCACGCACTTCATCGAGCTATGCGCCAGCCGGGGCATTCCGCTGCTCTTCCTGCAAAACATTACCGGCTTTATGGTCGGCAAAGAGTACGAGAACGGCGGCATCGCCAAGGACGGCGCGAAGCTGGTGATGGCGGTTTCCAACGCGCAGGTGCCCAAGTTTACGGTGATGATCGGCGGCTCGTTCGGCGCGGGCAACTACGGCATGGCCGGGCGCGCGTTCAGCCCGCGTCTGCTGTGGATGTGGCCCAACAGCCGCATCTCGGTGATGGGCGGCACGCAGGCGGCCAACGTGCTGCTGACGGTGCGCCGCGACGGCCTGCGGGCAAAAGGCAAGGATCTATCGCCTGAGGAGCAGCAGCAGTTCATGCAGCCGATCCTCGACAAGTACGAGGCCGAGGGCAACCCGTACTACTCCACGGCGCGGCTGTGGGACGACGGCATTCTCGATCCGGTCGATACGCGCATGGCGCTGGCGCTGGGCCTGTCGATGGCGGCCAACGCGCCGCTTCTGCCGACGCAGTGGGGCGTGTTCCGCATGTAGCACGCTACGAGGAGCGCATGACTTTCAACGTCTTCGTCAGCTATGCACGGGAAGATAGCGGCTTTGCCCTGCAACTGGCGCGCGATCTCAAAGCCAGCGGCGTGCCCGTTTGGGTCGACCAGTGGGATATTTCCGCTGGCGTCTCGTGGCCGCACGCGATCCAGGAGGCGCTGAGAGCATGCACGCATTTTCTGATCGTGCTGTCGCCGTACTCGGTAGCCTCGACGGAGGTGCATAACGAGCTGAACTATGTGCTCGGCAAAGGCAAGCACATCTTGCCGGTGCTGTACGCTCCCTGCGAGATCCCATATCGCATCCAGTCGCTTGAGTACGTCGATTTCACGACCGGTCGGCAGCAGTATCAGGATGCGGTCGGAAAGCTCATCCGGCTTTTCTCGACCACAACCCGGTTACCGCCTGTGGCTCCGCCCGCCGCGCGGCCAGCGCCCCCGCCAGGTGGTACGGTGGCGCAGCCGGGACGCCGGACATGCGCGCTCTCGACGGTGTTGGTCGGCGTGATCGCGCTGGCGGTGGTTGCGGGGGCTTGCTGGTTCGTTGTGCCGCAGGTCAGTGGTGTGCTGGCTGGCTGGCTTGGGAATCGATGTGACAATCCTCAAGAGCTAACGGCCTCTGCTCCGGGCGGCCCGTGGTCGTCGGGCGATGTGAGCGGCGTTGAGCTGGTGGTCGATGGCGTCGAGCTTAGCAACGATGGCGGCACGTCGACGATTCATATGACCGCTAAAAATAATACCAACCAGGCGGTCAGGCTCTTCCTGTTCGGGCGTTTTACTGTGATCGATAATTTCAATACAACCTACGAGGCTGATCCATTCAGCAGCTCGTGGCCGGATGAGGTTCCGGCGTGTGAGGTCGTATCCGGCGATATTCTGCTGGAGAGTCCGCTCGATCCAAACGGATCGCCGTTTCGCGCGACGTTTACGAATGTAGCGATCGGTTGGGGAACGCGCGATATTGGGGTTCGGGATATCGACCCGCAATAAGGCCAGCGCGGAGCATGAAACGACATGACGTTGATTGGGAATGATCGGCGCATGGCCTGGATCTATCTGTTTATCGCCGGGCTGCGGCTGGTGGCGGAGCATTGAGATGACAACATATCTTTCGATCGATCGACATGGCCCGGTGACGACGGTGACGCTCAACCGGCCTGAGATTCATAATGCGTTCGATCCGCTGATGATCGCCGAGCTGCACGGCTGCTTTCAAGAGCTGGCGACCGACGCGGGTACGCGGGTGGTGGTGCTGACCGGCGCGGGACAGTCGTTCTGCGCGGGAGCCGACCTAAGCTGGATGCGCGCGACGCTGGACTATACCCGGCCCGACAATATCGCGGATGCCGCGCGCATGGCCGAGATGTACGAGGCCGTGAACTCGCTGCCCAAGCCAGTGATCGGGCGGATCAACGGCGCGGCGGTCGGCGGCGGCGTGGGCCTGGTAGCCTGCTGCGACATTGCCATCGCCGCCGAGGGTGCCAAGTTCGGCTTTAGCGAGGTCAAGCTTGGGATCGTGCCCGGCGTGATCGCGCGCTACGTGGTGCCGAAGATCGGCGCGAGCCATGCCCGCGCGCTGTTTGTGTCGGGGCGGCGCTTCGACGCGACCCACGCGCAGCGGATCGGTCTGATCCACGATGTGGTACCGGCGGCGCAGTTGGACGCGGCGGTGCAGAAGGCGATCGAGGATCTGCTGACGAGCGGGCCGGAGGCGATCGGACGGGCCAAGCACCTGGTGCATGCGGTGGCGACGCTGCCGCACGCCGAGATGCAGCGCTATACGGTCGAGGCCATCGCCAACGCGCGCATCAGCGCCGAGGGACAGGAGGGGCTGCGCGCGTTTTTGGAGAAGCGCAAGCCAAATTGGATTGAGCAGGATACGTCGAAGTAATATGCCATATTTCAACAAAGTTCTGATCGCCAACCGTGGCGAGATCGCCGTTCGGTTGATGCGCGCCTGCCAGGAGCTAGGCATTCGCACCGTCGCGGTCTACTCCGAGGCGGATCGGCAGGCGTTGCATGTGCGGCTGGCCGACGAAGCCTATCCGATCGGTCCCGCGCCCGCCGCCGAGAGCTACCTCCGCGCCGAGAAAATCGTTGAAGCTGCAAGGCGGGCAGGAGCCGAGGCGATCCATCCCGGCTACGGCTTTTTGTCGGAGCGTGCCCATTTTGCGCGGGCATGCGCCGAGGCGGGCATTGTGTTCATCGGCCCGCCCGCCGACGCGATCGAGCGCATGGGCTCGAAGATCGAATCGAAGCGGCTGGCGGTGGCGCACGATGTGCCGGTGGTGCCCGGCTACGACGGCGCGGATCAGTCCGTCGAGACGCTGCAAGCCGAGGCCGAGCGAATCGGCTATCCGCTGCTGATCAAGGCCAGCGCTGGCGGCGGCGGCAAGGGCATGCGCGCGGTCCATGCGGCGGCGGAGTTTGTCGCGGCGCTCGAAGGAGCCAAGCGCGAGGCGCAGGCGGCCTTTGGCGACGACGCGGTGCTGCTCGAAAAGCTGATCCTCAGGCCGCGTCACGTCGAGATCCAGGTCTTTGCCGATGGACACGGCAACACGATCTATCTCGGCGAGCGCGAGTGCTCGATCCAGCGGCGGCACCAGAAGATCGTGGAGGAAAGCCCGTCGGTGGCGCTCACGCCAGAGCTGCGGGCGCGCATGGGCGCGGCTGCCGTGCGCGTGGCGGAGGCGGTCGGCTACCGCAACGCGGGCACGGTCGAGTTTATGCTCGACGAGGATGGACAGTTCTATTTTCTGGAGATGAACACCCGCCTTCAGGTGGAGCATCCGGTCACGGAGCTTGTCACCGGGCTGGATCTGGCGCATCTGCAACTGGCAATCGCCGCCGGTGAGCCGCTGCCGCTCACGCAGGACGATGTGACGCTGCGCGGCCATGCGATCGAGGTGCGCGTCTATGCCGAAGATCCGGTGGCGATGCTGCCTTCGATCGGGCAGGTGGCGCTCTTCGCGCCGCCGGAAGGGCCGGGCATTCGCAATGATGTCGGGCTGTCGAGCGGCGATGAGGTTTCGGTCAACTACGATCCGATGCTGGCGAAGCTGATCGTCGGCGCTCCCACGCGCGCTGCTGCGATCGACCGGCTGGAGCGTGCCCTCGCGGACTACACGGTGCTGGGCATTACCACGAATATCCCCCTGCTCCAGGCGATCGTGGCGCATCCCGCCTTTGCCGAGGGCACGACCACCACCGATTTTCTGCAAACCCATGCGATCGGCGAGACGCTGCGCACGCCGGAGCCGCTGCCCGCTGAGGTGCTGTACGCGGCGGCGCTGAGCGAGCTACAGCCGCGTCCCTCGCCCGATCCGTGGGCGCTCCCGTGGCGCGTCGGCGGCGCGGATCGACGCCTGGCCTATCGCTTTGGCGAGCAGGAGCATGTGGTGCTGGCTACTCCACGCGACGATCGAACCTGGCGGCTGACCGTCGACGGCACCGCTCGCGAGGTTGTATGTGTCGCCGTGCGCGGCCATGCGCTGACGCTGAGCGTGGACGGGACGCAGGCGCGGCTCCATGTCGCGCAGGCAGACAGCGCGCTGCTGGTCGGGTGGCGTGGCCGCAGCTACCGATTGCAGAAGGTCGAGGCGCTCAGCGTCGACACGCTCGGCAGCATCCACTCCGGCCATGCCGGGCATACCAGCCTGGAAGCGCCGATGCCGGGCACGATCATCAAGGTGCTGGTGCAGCCGGGCGAGCATGTCACGGCCAATCAGCCGTTGATCGTGATGGAGGCGATGAAGATGGAGCATACGATCGTCGCGCCGTACGCGGGCGTGGTCAGCGCCGTGCCGTTTACCGCCGGACAGCTTGTGAGTGGCGGCGCGACGCTGATCGAGCTTGACGACGAGGAAGGGTAGCGAATCAGAAAGGGGAAGTTTGGGGGACTCCCCCAAACCCCCGGCCTTTCGGCCCTACGAGCGCTGCTTGTGCCGAAACGTGTCGCGCAGCTCGCCGCGCAGGTTGCCGACGTAGAGCCGCAGCGCAACTGCCAGGTTGCGCTCGGCGTAGGCCGCGCCCTGCTCGCCTTTGGCATCCATCAGGAAGAAGCGCAGCAGCAGAATGCCGATCGCGCCGAGCATCAGGTGCAGCACCGGCAGGTTCAAAACGATCAGCGGCGGCAGGTAGTCCCACAGCAGATGCAGCACGATCGAGCAGGCCAGCGCGATCAGGACGTTGGTGTTGAGCGGACGGTAGCCGTTGACGTGCTCGCGCCAGAGCGCGGCGGCGATGATCGCAGTCCAGGTGCCGTGGCCCAGCGGCGCCAGCAGCGCGCGCAGCCGAATCACGTCGTGCATCGTTTCCAGGCCGCCGTCGCCGATCAGCGCGCTAAAGGCATAGCCCATGCTCTCGAACGCGGCAAAGCCCATGCCGGTGGCCGCGCCCAGCACGATCCCGTGCATAACTGTAGGATAGCGCTGACGCGCCGACACCAGAAATGGCAGCAGGATGCTCAGCTTTGCCAGCTCCTCGCTCACGCTGACGATCGCGGCGTTGAAGAGCGAGAGCTGCCCGAAGAGGCCGGTCGCCGCCGAGGTGATCAGGTATGCCTCAAGCAGCGAGGCCATCATCGAGCCGACCACGCCGCCGAAGAAGAAGAGCAGCGCGATCTTCGACAGCGGCACGTCGTAGAGCGTGCCATCCTCGTACAGGTAGGCGATATAGACCACGGGCACCAGAAACGTGCCGATCATCAGGAGTTGCGGCAGCAGGATCGCGTTCTGCGTGCGTACGACGACCGAGTTGAGCGCCAGGTAGAGCGCAATGCCGATCAGCAGGATCTTCCACCACCAGCGCTGCCACTGCGATACCACCATCGATTTACCCATGTTCGCCACCAGCGCCGCGACTTCGGCTGCGGATCGCGATGGCGCTGCCGTCGGCGTTGCCGTGGCCGGACGTGCCATGATCACCGTCGGCGCATCGTGGATCGAGGGCGTCACGGGCATGCCGCTGCTCAGACGGCCCGGATCGATCGCGACCGGCGTCGGGCGGGCTGTCGTCAGGGCTTGTCCACAGATCGGGCAAAACCGGGCGGAGGCGACGACGGTCGCGCCGCACTGTGTACACTGCATCGCTTGGCGCTCCTTAAATCTCTGTTGCTCGATGGGCTGGATACGATGATTGAGAGCCTAATGATACTCACTCGTCCGATGTTTGTCTAGGGAGCGGCTGTCAGGCAGGAGTGCTTAAATTTCGCCTTTTTGCGATTGTTCACTGTCAACCACCTGTTCGACCATTTCTCCACTTTCTTATAGATAAACCATATCGATAGCCGCGCTCAGGCAAGCGGAAGCTATAGATCGCTTCTGTTTCTTGCTGGCGTAGTTGTTGCTTAATGCACCGCAGACACGCACGAGGTGACGAGATGCAGGTGTGGGAAGTCTGGTATCCGCAGGCCGCAGCCGATGGGCTGCTGCTGGCGCGCGGCAAGCTCGATCCGACCGATGTGCTCTGGCTGCACGCCGCGCCCGACACGATCCGCGTTGAGGTGCGCACCATGGACGGCCAGCGCGTGGCCTACGGCGATCAGCTCAAGGCGACGGGCGAGTATCCCATGACGTGCCTCTCGATGCAGGGCGATCGGATCGAGCGCAAGGACCGCTGGCCGACCGAGGCCGATCTGGGCGCGCTGGTGCTGCTGCCCGGCGGCGAGGTTGGGCATCTGACAGCGTGGTGGAACGCCGAGGACGGCCAGGAGTGGCGCTGGTCGGTGGAATTCTATAACCACCGCTGACGATTTTTAGCGAAGAAAGGTTGCAACGTTGCTGCGAACTGTGCCTGAGACGCACAACCCGGCACACAACCTACTCGGAATGATCTTGAAATAAAGGCACGATTCTCATGGCACACCAAACATCCCCCTCGGTTGAGGCCGCGCCCGACGGCCTGGTTCCCGGCGCGATTGATCGCGGCGATGGCACCGTAACCTTCGGGCTGTACGCTCTCGGCAAACAGTCGATCCATGTGGTCGGCGACTTCAACGATTGGCAGCGCGATGCCGATCCGCTCAACGTGACCGAAGACGGCCTCTGGTGGATCGTCAAGCAGCTTGAGCCGGGCACCTATCACTATAAGTTCCTTGTCGACGGCGAGCTTGAGATTGTCGATCCCTGCGCGCGGCGGCTATCGTTCGACGCTACGCCGCTGATCGTGGTGGGAGCCGAGCCCTACGCCTGGGGCGACTCCGGCTGGGATCGTCCGCCCTTCAACGATCTGGTGATCTATGAGCTGCATATCGGCGATTTCAGCGCGCCCTACACGTACCGCAGCGTGATCGAGAAGTTGCCCTATCTGCGCGATCTGGGCGTCAACGCGCTTGAGCTGCTGCCGGTCTTTGGCTTCGGCGGCAAGCCCGGCTGGGGCTACGATCCGCGCTTCTTCTTCGCGCCTGAGCAGAGCTACGGCTCGCCGGAGGACCTCAAGGCGCTGATCGACCAGGCGCATCAGCACGGCATCGCGGTGATTCTGGATGTGGTCTTTGCCCATACCTCGCGGGATCATCCGTTTAACATGCTCTATCCCTACGGTCAAAGCCCGTGGTACGGCGATAACGATATGTCGGAGCCCAACAGGTTTGGCTTTCCGAAGCTCGATCATACCAGACCGGCCACGAAAGATTTTGTGCGCGATGTGCAGAATTACTGGATCAATGAGTATCACATCGACGGCTTTCGCTACGACTATACGCTCGGCATCGGCTATAACATGGAGCACGGCGTGAGCTATCTCGCCCACGCGGCCCGCCAGACGATGCCGAATCTCTATCTGATCGCGGAGCAAAGCCCCGAAAAGCCGGAGATCGTCCGCGATAACAGCTTGAGCGGCGCGTGGCATGTGCGCTTTAGCTATATGGCGCGGGCGCTGCTACGCCAGGGGCAGTACCTCGATTGGAGCTGGGACAACGCCGATCTGTGGCCGACGCTGCTGGATGCCCAGCGCGAGGGCTACGAGCATCCGGCGCAGATGGTCAACTACCTCGAAAGTCACGACGAGCCGCGTATCGTGTACGAGGTGCTGACGGTTGAAGGCATGACCGAGGAGGCCGCGCGCTACAAGTCGGCGCTGGGCGCGACGCTGCTGCTGACCACGCCCGGCGTTCCGCTGCTGCTGCATGGTCAGGAGTGGGGCGAGCAGACCGAAAAGCACGCAGGGCATAATCCACTGCACTGGGAGGCGCTCGATACCGATGCGGGGCTGGGCCTGAAAACACACTACCAGACGCTCATCGGCACCCGGCGCGACCATCCGGCGCTGCGCAGCGCCAACATCGCGGTCGATCACCTGTCGGCGGAGCACAAGACGCTGGTCTTTCATCGCTGGGACGAGGGCGGCGATGAGGTGGTGGCGGCGCTGAATTTCTCGCCCGCCGAGCAGCAGATCGAGGTGGCCTTTCCGAGCGCGGGCCGCTGGCGCGATGTGATCTCAGGCGAGGAGGTCGAGGCCGACGGCCCGTGCCAGCTTGGCTTCGGCGCGTCGCAGGGCCGCGTTTTCGTCAGGGTCTAGAGCAGGTCGGCGTCGCGGCGGGGCTGCTACCGGCATACGTAATGTCTGCTATAATGTCGCCGGTTGCATCCCCCTGGCTGTGCTGCATAAAGGTGCCTCATGCCCAAGACGGTATTTATAATTGACGACGACGCGAATATCCTCGCGGTGTTGGAGATCGCGTTGAAACAGGCGGGCTACCATGTTGAGCTAGCCTCCGATGGCGAGGAAGGTCTTGCGCGGCTTGAGACGATCCAGCCCGATGTGGTCGTCTCCGATGTGATGATGCCCAATATGGACGGCGTTCAGTTCTTTCGGGCGATCCAGCAGCGCCTCAGCTATGAGGGCGTGCCGATCATCATGATGACGGCGCTGGCGCGCAAGCCCTGGTTTACCGAGCTAGAGGCAGAAGGAGCCGTGGTCGTCCATAAGCCGTTCCATGTCGAGCGGCTCGTCTCGCTGATCGAGATGTACGTCGCCGAGTAGCGCGCTGTCGTCCAGCGCCACCAGGAGATTCGGCGGCGCTGGCGCTTTGGGCTGCTCGATCAACGCTGCAAGGGCGTAGACGCTACGCACCCACAACCACATCCATCACCGTCGATCTCCCGAATCTACTGCTTGAAGGCATCGAAGCGCGGCTTCAGCGCGGCGTAGGTGTCGTCGATCGCCTCCGGGATCAGCTTAACGCCGCCGATCAGCGGCATAAAGTTGGTATCGCCGTTCCAGCGGGGCACGACATGCACGTGCAGGTGTTGATCGACGCCCGCGCCGCTGACTCGCCCCAGGTTCATGCCCAGGTTGAAGCCGTGCGGCTGCATTTCGGCCTCAAGCACGGCGGTGCAGCGCTGCCCCAGCTCCATAATCTCCGCCGCGACCGCTGGCTCAAGGCGCGCAAAATCGGCGGTGTGGGCGTACGGCGCGACCATCAGGTGGCCGGGGTTGTAGGGGTACAGGTTCATCAGCACATAGGCGTGCTCGCCGCGATAAAGCACCAGCTTCTCGGCGTCCCGTCTGGCCTCGTGGGCGACACACAGCACGCAGCCCGTCTCCTGGTGGCTGTCGCTGCTGCTCTTAATGTATTGTCCGCGCCACGGCGTCCACTTGATCTCCATGCAAGCTCCTTCGTGTGTATCGAGAGCTAGAGTTTAACATTGTTTCAGCAGATCAGCGCGGATTGCCTGCGGCCAGTGTCGAGAAATGGAGGAATCCGCGCATTGATAATGTATATCGGTCAGCCTATAATACATACCAACGGTGGTAGCAGTGATGCTGGAAAGGGCGTTTGATGAAAGTATTTATCAGTTATGCTCATACCGATGAGCACCTGGCAGAACAGGTGGCGCACGGGTTAGAAGAAAACGGGCTAGATGTGTTCCTTGATGAGCAACAAATTATGCCGGGCGATAATTGGGCCGCTAAAATCGCACAGGGCCTCCAAGAGTCTCAAGCGATGGTAGTGCTCCTGACACGCGATGCGCTAACATCGCGTCGTGTACGGCACGACATCGACTATGCGTTGAGCAACCAAGACTACAGCGGTCGCCTGATACCCGTGCTAGCCGAGTCTAAGGAAGCGCTGTTGAAAGAAGATATTCCCTGGATTTTATGGCATCTGAAGCCGATTACGCTGACGGATCATCACCAGGAAGAAGGCATCAGGCAAATTGCGCAGGTATTAAAAACAGCGCCCAAGACGTTGTCACGCTAGACGCTCTATGCTGCCCAATGAAGTCTTTCTCTCACATAGCAGCCAGGATCATGCGTTTGTGGCCCAACTGGCCCAGGTCTTGAGCCGCCATGCCATCCCCGTCTGGTATAGCCCAATCAACATCATTGGATCGCAGTTGTGGCACGACGAGATTGGGGCGGCGCTCAACCGCTGCGATTGGTTCGTGATCGTGCTCTCGCCGCACTCCATTCAATCGATGTGGGTGAAGCGAGAGCTGTTATTTGCGTTACGGCAGAACCGATTCGAGGATAACATTGTTCCCCTGGTCTACCAGCCGTGTGATTATGCCCAGTTTTCCTGGGTGCTGCCGCAATTCCAGGTTGTCGATTTTACACGTGCCCAGGAAGACGGCTACCGCGCGCTGCTGCGTATCTGGGGCATAGGCTACCGCCAGGCCTGATCCCCGCTCACTCGATCGCGGGGCGGAAGCCTTCGCCCAGCACCTCGTTGACATTGCTGAAGATCACGAACGCATCGGCGTCGCAGCTACGTACGATCGCTTTGACCATGCTGACCTCCGACTGTGCGACGACCGACAGCAGCACGGTGCGCTCGCTGGCGGTGTAGCCGCCGCGCCCCTCAAGCACCGTCACGCCGCGTCCCAGCGAGCTCAGGATCGCCGCCTGAATCCGCGCGGGATGCTCGGTGATGATCACGGCCTGCCGCGCGTACGACGCGCCCTCCAGCACCAGATCGACTGTGCGCCCGCTGATGAACGCTACCAGCAGCGCGTACAGCAGCTTATCGAGCGAGAACAGATAGGCGGCGGCGGCAAAGACGATCACGTTCATCACCAGCAGCGAGCGGCCCATCGGCACGGCCTTCCAGCGCTGCACAAAGCGCGCGATGATGTCGGTACCGCCGGTTGTGCCTCGCACCCGAAAGACCAGCCCGATGCCCACGCCGTCCAGCACGCCGCCGTACAGCGTGTACAGCAGGGGATCGCGCGTGGCGTGCATGTAGCGTCCGACGTACGGCGCGAGCAGATCGATCGCCAGCGCGAGCGCGACCGTCGCGTAGACCGTGCGGATGCCGAACACAAAGCCGCCCAGGTAGCGAAAGCCCGCGATCAGCAGCGGAATATTGAAGAGCAGGCTGAGCAGGCCGACGGGCAGGCCGACCAGATCGTTGAGGATGATCGCTACGCCGGTGATGCCGCCCGTGACGACGTTGTTCGGCACCAGAAACAGATCGACGGAGATCGCGATGCAGATCACGCCGATCGTCATGATCAAATAATCGCGCAAGACCCGCGCGATTGTTGGAAGATACTTCATGATCGGTCCGCCGCGCATTACGGCTCATCCTGCTCGATGTTCTGGCGCAGAAACGCCTCGACGAACAGGTCGATGTCGCCGTCGAGCACCGCCTGGGTATTGCTGGTTTCGGCATTGGTGCGGTGGTCTTTGACCATGTTGTACGGATGCAGCACGTACGAGCGGATCTGATTGCCCCAGGCCGCCTCGCGATACTCGCCGCGCAGCTTGCGCCGCTCTTCGCGCTGGCGCTGGATCTCGCGCTCCAGCAGCCTGGCCTTGAGCACTTTCATCGCCGTCTCTTTGTTCTGAAGCTGCGACCGCTCGTTCTGGCAGGTGACGACGATCTGCTCGGGCGTGCCGGGCTTGTACGTCAGCCGCACTGCCGAGTCGGTGGTATTGACGCCCTGGCCGCCGTGACCGCCCGCCCGGAACACATCCACGCGCAGATCGTCGGGGCTGACCGTGATCTCGATCGCGTCGTCGACCTCCGGCATCACCTCCACGCCCGCAAACGAGGTGTGGCGACGATGCGCCTGATCGAAGGGCGATAGCCGCACCAGCCGATGCACGCCCGCCTCGGCCTTGGCGTAGCCGTAGGCGTACGGCCCGCGCAGCTCGATCGTCGCGCTCTTGATACCGGCCTCTTCGGCTGGCATATCGTCGAGCAGCGCGACTTTCCACCCGTGCTGCTCGCCCCAGCGCATATACATGCGCAGCAGCATCGCGGCAAAATCGGCGGAGTCGACGCCGCCCGCGCCCGGCTGGATCGTCATAAAGGCCGCTGCGTCGTCGTACTGCCCTGAGAGCAGCGTGCTGATCTCAAGCTCATCGACCGTCCTGGTAAGCTGCCCGACCTCGACCTCAAGCTCGGCGAGCATCGCCGCGTCATCCTCGGCGGCGGACAGCTCAAGCAGCTCGGCGGTAGTGTTGAGCCGATCATCCAGCGTCTTCCATTTGGTCGTTTCGGCCTGGAGCGTGGATAGACGTTGCATGGCGCTCTGGGCTGTGCCCGGATCGCTCCAAAAGTCGGGATCGCTCGACTGTGCCTCTAGCTCGGCGATCTGTTGCTCGCGCGCCGCTAAGTCAAAGCCGCCCGCGCAGCGCTTCAAATCGCGCTCGCAGGCTCTCCACTTCGTTCAAAAGCTCGCTAAATGTTGCCATGTGTATACCTTAGATTGGTTCCAAGTTTCGAGTTCAACGTTCAAAGTTGCGCGTTCAGGCCCTCACCCCGGCGCTTGCGCGCTACCCCTCTCCCACTACGGCAGGCGAGGGGAAGACATAGTGGGGCCAGCCACCGCCGGGCTAGCCGTCGGCGACGATCTGCGGCAGCGCCACCGCAACATCTTCGTGCAGCAGCGCGTGGGCATAGTCGTCGGCCCAGGTCGGCGTGTAGTTGACGATGATCAGCCGCGCGCCGTGCCGGAGCGCCGTCTCCGGCAGATCGGCGACCGGATACACCTCAAGGCCGGTGCCCGCGACAATCAGCAGATCGCAGTGCTTGATCGCCGCCTCGGCGCGCTGCCAGACACCAGTCGGCAGCAGCTCGTCGAACAGGATAATGTCGGGCTTGATCGCGCCGCCACAGGCGCAGCGCGGGACGAGGCCCTGCTGCGCCGCCGCGAGATGCTCGGCTGCGGCATACGAGCGACCACATCTGGTACAGGTTGCCGTCCGCAGATGGCCGTGCAGCTCGTACACGGTGTGCGAGCCCGCCTTCTGGTGCAGCCCGTCGATGTTCTGGGTAATGATCGCCGCGAGCTTGCCCCGCCGCTCAAGCTCGGCCAGCGCGTAATGCGCCGGATTCGGCTCGGCGTTGAGCATCGTCGGGATCAGCGGCTTGATCCAGCGATAAAACGGCTGCGGGTCGCGCTTGAACGCGCCCAGCGACGCGACGATCGCGGGATCGGCGCTGTGCCACACGCCCGATGTCGGCGAGCGAAAATCGGGAATGCCCGACGGCGTGCTGATGCCCGCGCCGGTCAGCGCGACGATCCGCCGCGCGGCGCGCACGAAGCCGCGCGCCTGTTCTAGCGATAGCCCGACCATGCCGGGAATGGTAGCACACGGCGGCGGGTGAAACAAGCGCACCGGCTGAGATCATATGATCTCAGCCGGTGCGCACATGTGTTGCTCGTCAGCTAGTAGCGGTTGTAGCCACCACCGCCACCACCAC
>DASUTC010000200.1 GCA_036374795.1 Herpetosiphonaceae bacterium | reverse complement strand
TCCTGCGTCGGCAGCGACGCGCTGGTCATCGAGCGCTTCGAGCCGGGCGCGTCGCCGGGCTGCACGGCGGGATAGTGCGATTGCGACCACTTGAAGCGATCGTTGACGTTGTTCATCACGCCCCAGGCCTCGCCGTCGTTGGTGCCCACGGCAATCCCGCCGACGATCGCGGGCAGCGCCCAGGTGTATGCCTTCTCGAAGACCATGTTGATCGAAGGGATCGTATTGACGCCCTCGACGTGGTTGGCGATGCCGTCGGGATGGGCGTCGATGAAGTCGCGGAACGCATCGTGGTTGACCGAGTCGTCGTAGGTTCCGGCGACGCCTCGCGCCTTGGCCTTCTCAAGCGCATTCGAGACTTCGGTCAGATCGACGACGCTTGAGCCGTAGCGCGCATACACATGCTTGTCGTCGCCGGGATAGAGCGGCTCCGGCACAACCTCAAGGCCGGTCGCGTCCTGGTGAACGTGATACTCCGGCGCTGGCAGATCCTCGTACTTGGGCGACGTATCGAGCACGCGACCGGTCGGCTGGTTGTTGGTCGGATCATAGAGCGGGATGACCTCGCCCTTGCGGCCAACCCAGCGCGCGTACGGCAGCGCCGACGACAGCCAGCGGAGCACGTCGTCCTGGTTACTGCCGACCTGATTGATCTTGTAGAGCTTCTCCATATTCGTCCACCACGTGCCGTACCACGGCGCGTTGGTCAACTGGCCGTTGACCCACTGCGGACGCGAGTAGAAGTCGGTCCAGTTCGACACCGCCAGCCAGTAAACATCGCCACGCGGGATCGGGCGGTACAGGTAGCCCGATGTCGAGCGGAAGAAGAGACCATAGGCGACATCGCGGCCCAGGCGGGGCATCATGCGGCAGGGCGTGCCCCCGGTGTAGTCGAGCGCCTGCCGATCCGCCAGACACTCCTCGGCGGTCTGCTGCCACAGCGGATCGGCCTTGTACTGCCAGATCGGCGGATCGCCGTGCGGATAGTCGGATGAGAGCGTGCGCTCGGATTTCAGCCACGAGGCCGACTCGTAGTTGTTGGGCGCCGCGCCCAGGTCGATGAAGTGGAAGCGGTAGCGACCGCCCCAGGTGCGCGCGTAGTCGATGCCGTCCCAGCCGCCGGTATCGGGATCAGTGATGCGCCACGAGCCGCCCTGCTCGATCGGCTTCGCCACGATCGCGCCGTTGATCACCTTGTCGGTGCCCCAGGTGTGGTACGCATTCGTGCGGAAGTAGCTCCTGGCGTAGTCGGGCGTGAACGTGTCGAGGAAGAAGAACGACGAGCCTTTGTTAAGCCCCTGCGGCATGCGGTCGAGGTTGAGGCCATTCTTGTCGTAGAACGGATCGTGGTAGGCGCTCGGATCGGGCTGAATGACCGACGGATCGAGGCACTCGTTGGTTTCGACGTTCTTGAAGGCGCACGACCAGCGGCTATCATAGCGCGAGTTGAAGATCCAATCTTCGACGGCGTAGGCATCGATCAGATCGGTCTTTTGCGCGTCGAGCACCTTGTACGACAGATCGCCGTTCTTGGCAAGCACGCGGTACTGGCCGTAGAGCGTATCGTAGCGCAGCAGGTCTTGCCCGCGCGAGTCGGTGTGGAAGCTCTGGCTCTGCGCGGTATTGTCTTTCGCCACCTGGAACAGCGCTTTCGCGTAGTCGTCGCTGGCCTGGATGATCCGCAGCTTGTAGTTGTAGCGCATGCCCAGGAAGTACGGCTGGTTGGTGATCAGATGGTTCTTGTTCCAGTTGAGCAGCGCCGCGCCCTCGTTCTGGAGCTCGTCGCCTGGCGGAGATTTCGTCGCGACCGTGGGCTGGTAGGTGTCGGGAATCCAGCTCTTCAGCTCGGCGACCTCGGCGGCGCTGGGCTTGTAGCCGACGAAGATCACGTTGAGCGGGTAGTCGACCGTCAGGAGATTGGTGATCGTATCTTTGGTTTCGCGGAAGGCCATGTCGCCCGACAGCTCAGTGCTCGTCAGGGTGGCCTTGCCGGTGTAGCTCGCGGCGGCAGTCAGGTAGGCGACGACGCTCACGGTGTAGCTGCCGGGAGCGAGCTTGCCCAGATCGACGCGCTCGGCGGTGGTGCCACCGGCGGCACTGCTGCCGACCTGATTGCCCGCGCTGTCCGCGATGTAGAGATCGAAATCGTCGGTGCTGGAAGCCCAGGCGATCTCGACGACGACGTTACCTTCGTGCGTGTCCCAGTAGCCGCCTGGAATATTGAGGCTCAGATCGAATGTGTCGCAGTTGACGCTTGCATCGATGCACAGGAGCGGGTCGGGCGTGGCAACGGTGTAGGGTCCTCCGCTCCAGGTGACGGTTGACGAGCCATTGCCTGCCGGAGGATTCAGCGCTCCGGCAGAGGGGGTGGACGCGAACGTTGCCAAGGGCAACGCGCCGATAAGCAAGGCCACGATCAGCAGCATCGTGACCACAGCCGATGAGCGGTGAAACCGACTGTGCATGAGCCAACTCTCCCTACGATCAGTATTTGAACCGAATTCGCGACGGACAGCAAACCACTGGTACGTGAGGCAGTTGCAGGCAATCCAGCGATTTAACTATTAACCACAGCAAGTGGTGTACCGCAATTCTAACACACCACTGGTGATGGTGTCAATGGATCGTATACGGGCGAAATAAAAGCTTAGGCAGCGGTGACTTTCCGGGCACGCGGTGCTATACTCGATACGAAAGACAAAAACCTGCGTGAGGACATCACGATGAATAGTGCGTCCGTAGCAAAGCCGCGCGCCAGAGCGCTGAGTCTGTGGGGCGTGTTAGGGGGCTTCGTCGGAAGCTTCTGCTGCCTTGGGCCAAGTACGGCGGTCTTGCTTGGCCTGGGATCTTCGTCGCTGCTGTTCAGCCTGCAATTCGACCGGAGCTGGACGTTTGCTGTCGGCGCGGCGGTGCTGCTTGGCGGAATCGTCCGTGTGCTCTGGCGAGGGCAGGCCGACGGGCTGTGCTCGGTTGCACGCTGGCGACAACCGCTGATCATGGCTGCGACGTTCGCGGTATCCTACGGGCTTCTTGGCTGGCTGCTGCCGATGCTCGCCGCCCAGAAGGAAGATCGGGACGCCGCGCTGTCACACATGGTCGTTGCGCCGGTACGGCCAGCGCCGCCGGTCCTGCATCGGCTGACGCTGATTATCGAGAAGATGAACTGCCCGCCGTGCGCAGCCAAAGTGCGCAACCGATTGCAAAACAAGCCCGCCGTGCGTGAGCTGCGCGCCGAAGCCTACGACGATCAGGTTATCATCACGTACGATCCCCGACAAACCACAAAAGAGGAGCTGATCAAGATCTTTCCCCGTGACTACGGCGTGAGCTTCGTACGTGATGAGCCGTTGCCCTAAATGACAGGACGTACGCGGTCGCTGATTCACCAGGGACCCTCTTACCTGCGGTAGCATGGTCCGACCCGGTTCATGGGTCTGGTTTCGCACGTGCAACGCCAAACCCGACCCAAAAAAGACGGTGTGCTGCTCTGCCGCAGGCCCGGAATGCTTCCTGTACATGAAAGAACAAAGCGGGTGCCAGGCGAAGGAACAAGGGAACAAAGGGCCGCCAGGCCGGGGGTAGGGCAACAAATCAAAGGCCACGATCGATCTCTTTCGATCGTGGCCCGACTGACTTCCGGTAGCTGTGATGTGCTACGGAGCCTTGGCCCGACTGACGGCGGCATAGGCATTGACATAGCCCGCGCCGACCTCGAACTGCTGATAGCCCGACATCGGCGTCGCCGTCTGGACCAGAATATTCTTGATCGCATCCGGCGTCAGCGCTGGATTCGCCTCTAACATCAGCGCCACCACGCCCGAAATATGCGGCGTTGCCATGCTGGTGCCGCTCATCGTCGTGTAGTACGGAATCCACGAGAGCTGAATGTTGAGATCGTCGGTGATCGCCAGCACCGGCAAGATCGAGTTCGGCGCGCGGGTCGAGACGATCGCAACGCCCGGAGCGGTGATCGTCGGGTGGTGGAGCGCGCTGCCGGGAATGCCGCGCGAGCTGAAGCTTGCCAGCGTGCGACCATCCTTCTCACCCGCCGCCACGCCGATCACCCAGGGCGCGACCGAGTAGGGATTGAGCGTATTCTGGCCCGGCCCTGAGTTACCAGCGGCGAAGACCACCGTGATCCCGGCGTCGTGGGCTGCCTTGCTGGCAACGTTGATCGGATCGTCGGCGTCGTACTCGCCGGTTGTGCCCCAGCTATTGGAGACGACGCGGATGTTGTACTGCGCCCGCTTCTCAAGCACATAGTCGAAGCCTTCAAGCGCGTACAGGATCGAGATTGCGTCGCCCGTGCCGATGCCGATCAGCTTGCTGCCGGGCGCAACGCCCCGATAGTAGCCGCCGCTGTTCGTGCCGCGCCCGCCGATCGTGCCCGCGACATGCGTGCCGTGGCCGCTGGTGGTGTCGGTGTTCGGCAGCGGCGCAGAGATCGAAGAGCTGCCATTCACGAGGATGTTGGGCGTGAGCACCTTGACGTTGTGGGCCATCGCAGGCTGAAGATCGGCATGGGTGCCGTCCACACCGCTATCGATGATCGCCACGCCGATCCCTCGGCCCGTGTAGCCCAGCTCGTTCCACACCCGGTCCGCGCCGATTGTCCGCACGCTCTGGTTCATCAGGTAGCGCAACTGCTTGTTGTAGAAAATCGAGGTCAGACCGCCGAGATTAAAGGTTGCCCGGATCTGGCTGGCCGTCCCGCGCACCGCCAGCATTGGCAGCACATCGAACTGATGAACCAGCACGCCGGTCGTTTGCGCCGCCGCTACGTCCGCAGCCGTTGGCTTGTGGTCATACGTCAGAATCGCGTCGAGCGTCGCGCCGGGAGCGAGCAGCGCAAGCTGCTGCGTCAACAACGAGTCGATCTTGATGGTCGATGCGCTCGCCCTCTGACCGAGAGGCGCTGCCAGGCCGAGGATCAGGCCAAGCGCCAGGAGGAAACCAAACCAGCGTGAGCTTTTAATCATAGTGTACCCGCTCCTTTCAGGATAGCGAACGAGAGAACAAAGAACAGAGAACAGCGTGCCATGCGGGTGCCCTCTGGGCATGGCACCCGGCGCACAAAGGGGAGAACCAAGAACTCAGAGCTCAGAACAACTTGAAACTTTGAACTTTCTGTATGAAGCCTTAGTGGATAGCAGGGGAGCGCATGAAGCGGAATACTACTATCAACCATGATGTTTAAAAATAGTATAACAACCACATCTTGTGGTGTCAATATGTTTTAATCATTCTAGGAAAGGGAGTACTCCTCAACAACGTCCTTGTGATAGACCGATACCACGACGCTTCGGTCATCGTTGAAAGGGGAGTCGACAATGACAGCCGCTCGTTGGACCAAAGCTATCCAGCTCTTGATGACCATCATGCTAGCCGCCGTTTTTCTACCGACGACGAGAACATCAGCCATGGAGGAGACGTACACCGTCCGCGATCTTGTTGTGATCGAAGGGCAATGCTACGCTTTAGTAGGAACGCATGTAGGCTCAGTCCTCCAAACCCTGGAAGTCTCGAACCCCGCCATCCAGGCATGTATCACCGAGACTGAAACGATGCCGCTACGCCTGAAGCCTAGCTCCGTGACAGGCACCAACGAGGGCTACCTCCTCTCAGCCGACCGCTGTTTTAAGATCGTAACTGCTCCGCGAGAGGCCCAAGAAGAAGTCGACCGCTCGCTCTGTGACGCGACGATCGTCGCCAGCCCGATGCCAATCGACGAGACTGAGCCGCGCCGCCAGGCTGGATATGACGCTGTGCTCGGTGGCTGCGTGAATACGGTCGTTGACGTGCATCGCGATGGCAGCTTCACGAGCTACTTCACGCCAGCCGACGTCGACCACTGTGTCAATCGAGCGTCCGATTCCGCAGACAACGTGGCAGCGCCCACGGAAGGCATTTTCCCAAGACGTATCGAAAGCCGCGATGATGTTCCCATAGGGGAGGAAATTACGAAAAATATCCCGCCAGTCGATCGGAAACTCTCGTTTGATACCGGCAAACTTAAGATGGCAACCAGCATAAGTCTTACCGTCGCCGTCGTCGGCAATAACTACAAGCTCACCGCCAACACAGGATGCTGTTTCGAGCACCACTACTGGTATCTCTACCGGAACAACAGCCTTCATAGCTATCTGGGATATACTCCGCTCTTTGGGAATCAAATCGTATTTTATCTCCCGCTGACCACGCCCGCTGGAACGTATAGAGTGGAGCTGGATGGCTATATTTGGGATAATATCTATGGTGGCTACTTGCACTGGGCGCTGATCTCCAATGATGTCACCCTGCCGCTCCCTGTATCTACCACCCCCAGCGTGACGTACCAGGCGCATGTACAGAGCTATGGGTGGCTTGGCTGGGTAACATCCGGGCAAGTAGCAGGCACCACCGGCCAGAGCCGGAGAATGGAGGCTGCCCAGATCAAGCTGCAAAACATGCCTGGCGCGTCCGTCTGCTATCAGGCGCATGTCCGAGGCAAGGGCTGGCTATCGAGCGTTTGTAACGGAGCCACCGGTGGGACAACCGGGGAAAGCCGACGTATGGAGGCGATCAAGGTCTGGCTGGTTGGCGCACCATCCGGCTGCAATATCAACTACCAGGCCCATGTGCAGGGCCATGGATGGTTAGGATCTGTGTCTAATGGCGCTACCGCCGGTACCACCGGCCAAAGTCGACGCATGGAGGCGCTTAAGGTCTGGCTGTCAGGGTCGTGCTAGGCGCAGGCTTGCATCATCTACCGTGACAAACGTAAGCGACGGCACCTGCATCGAGCAGGTGCCGTCGCGGCTATATCTCTAGTGCAACCTCGTACCGAAGCATTGCTACGACAAACTCGATCCGCGCATCAACTTCAGCCGATCTACGTGCACATATCTCATTAGCACGAGCCGGTCGCGCTCGTCAGGCCCGCGTGCTGCACCCAGCCCCAGACGTTCTCGCCGCCCCAGGCGAAGCCATAGCTCCAGTACTCGCCATTATAGAAGGTGGAGCGCTCCCGGTCGAACGCTTCGCCTCGGTAGAGGATCGCGATAGCATGGCCGACTGGCTGATTGCGCACCCACAATGAACTCCAGCAGACGTAGCGACGATCAAGCGCTGCCACACCCTGCGTCGTGACGCTGAACATGCTTGCGATTGCGATTGCGCCCAGCAGCGCCGCAACCTGCACGCGGCTGAACCGCGATCGGAGCCGAGAATATAGTGTGCTCATAGCATGGACTCCTTATGTTTATTAGTGGCAGCGCGTCGCGTCGTGGTATGTTTCGTACTGAATAATGCCCAGCGGAATATAGCCACGAATCCAGGATTTCGTCACTACGTAGCCGAGGCTCCAGTTGCCGGAGCTATTGTAGTGGTGCCACACGTCATAGTACGAAACCCAACCAACGACGCCTGAGTTGAACGATGCGCTTTGATAGACGTTATGACCTTGCGTTAGGCAGAAGTTGCCGCCTGCGTTATGGCTCAAGAACTTAATCCGCTCGGCGAGCGTTCCAGTGAGCGGCTTGCTTTCGCTGCGCGGCGGTGCAGCGCCCGCAGATGCAGGCATGGAATTGAATAGCGCCAGCGTGAGCAGGGCCAGCATCACCAGGGATGCGCGTAGCGGCAGTGATCGAGTAGATAGCATAGGAATCCTCCTCATCGAGCAAGAGGTGAGATGAGGTGTGGGGGCACCATAGTTTGGGATGAGGTGTGGGGGCACCAAAGGGTGTATGCATACATGAGACATCAAATCAATTTTTACAAATTTTTATAATCGACCGTTAGTACTGCTTAGACCCGTGCTTAACTAACCCATTACTCAGGACTTTTATCAAAAAACGGTAAAGTCTCCTGAGCAGGTAACGAAGTTGCAGGACATGGAGTGCGGCGCTCCGAACGCGCTCAAACAAAAGCCGCGCAAATAATCTTTGCGCGGCTGCGTGCTTGACTGGAGTCGGCGAGCGTTAGGGATTGACCAGCACCACGCCGTTGCTTGTGGCGCGATACGCCTGCGGAGCGTTGAGCAGGCCACTCACGCGCACTGTCCAGGTCCCGGCTGCGGGCGAGTTGACATGTACGTGCTCGTTGGCGTAGTTATAGACCGCCTGCACGGTTTCCGACTTGGCGACAAGCACGCCCTGCGGATCGTACAGGTACAGGTTGAGGTCGCTGGCGATGATGTTCCAGTCTACCGTTACCTCAAGCGAGACGGTGCCCGGCGCAACCTGGATCGTGCGGCTATCGGTGGCGGGCAGGCCCGGAGCGCTGATACCAACCGTACCGCTCCAGGTAGTCGTCTGATCGTAGACCTGCTGCTCTTTGCCGGTGCGTGGATCGCGATAGGTACGAATATTCTTGATCTGCCTGGCGGCATCGACCGCCGCTCGGACGTTGAGGTAGCCCGCGCCCGCCGCATACTCCTGGTAATCGGGCATCGGCGTAGCAGTATTGATCAGCACGCGCTTGATCACATCGGGTGTCAGCGCTGGATTGGCCTGCATCATCAGCGCAATCGCCCCCGACACGTGCGGCGCGGCCATGCTGCTGCCGCTGGCGACGGTGTAGTACGGAAGATGCTGCGGGGCGATAAAGGCCGGGTCGGTGGGCGTCGACGGGCCACTGGTTGCCACGCCCGTCACAGCGCGATCCGAGGCGATCAGATAGCCAGGAGCCGTCAGCGTCGGATGGTACAGATCGCTGCCGGGAATGCCGCGCGACGAGAAGAACGAGACGTTACGGCCATCCTTATCGCCCGCCGCCACGCCGATGACCCACGGCGCGACGCTGTAGGTATTGAGCGTATCGGTGTTGGAGCCGGAGTTGCCGGAGGCGAACACGACTGTTATTCCCGCATCGTGGACACGCCTGGTCGCGACGTTGACCGGGTTGTTCGGATCGAAGCCGGGGATGATATTGCCCCAGCTACAGTTGACCACCCGAATGTTGTACTGCTCTTTATGCTCGATCGCCCAGTCGAAGCCAGCCAGCGCGGTAAAGATCTCGATCGTGTCGCCGACACCCAGGCCGATCAGATTCGAGCGCGGCGCGACGCCCTGGTAGTAGCCGCCGCTGGCAGCGCCCGACGCCCCGATAATGCCCGCGACATGCGTGCCGTGACCGCCGGTAGTATCGGTGTTGCGCTGATCCTCGACGTATGCGACCGGCAGATTGAGCGTGTCGAGATCCTGGCCGGCGGCGTACTGCAAGCCCAGAAACTTGACGTTCTCGACGGTCTTGGGGCCGTACTGCAAATCAGGATGCAGGCCGTCGATGCCGGTATCCAGCACGGCGATGCCGACGCCCTCGCCCCGGTAGCCGTAGTCGGCCCAGACGCCGGGCGCTCCGATCGTCGTCACGCTCTCGCGCAAGAAGTATTGCAGCCGCTGGTTCGCGTACACCGATCGCACGCCGCTGAGCTGCGCGATCAGATCGATCTGCGCGGGCGTCGCCAGCACTCCCGCCATTGGCAGATGGCGCAGCGGCGCGACCGAGGCACCGATCGCGATCAGGCGCGATAGATCCGTTGTCGTAGGCTGACTTTCAAAGGTGACAATCACGGACACAGGTGTATCCGGCGCGGTGGATTGGAGCGTTTGCGCCAGCAGCGGATCGATAATCGCCGTCGTGGCGCGGCTGGGATGAGGGGCTGCCAACGAGGCCAGGACGAGCAATCCAATCAAGACGAGGCTGAGCAGGCGAGACAGGCGGAGCATACAGAAGATCCTTATCGCGTCGACAGGTCAGCGTGTGGGGCGTCCTTCAACCATTCCCGACCCTGAGCCGACGCAGGAGATTTCATTCCCGAAAAGGTTCCCCGAACACCCATGAGATGCATTCAGGTACCTGAATTATAAACACCATAAATAGTGGTGTCAACGAGGATCTTCTAGCATAAACAGGGCCATTGCATCGGCTCGGAGATACAAACCTGCCGCAGCAGCCAATCAGCGATAGCGCGCCATCAGAAACTCGTCTTTTAGCTCGCCCTGTGAGATCACGCTCATCTTGCGTCGCCCCTCGACCACAAAGCCCAGGCGCTCATAGAGCCGCCGCGCCCGCTCGTTTTCCGCAAACACCGTAAGCTCGACGCGCCGCAGCAGGAGCCAGTTATCCGCCAGATCGAGCAGCGCTTCCATCAGCCGCGTCCCGATACCCCGGCCATGAAGCGCCTGTGACACGAACAAAAAGACATGTCCGCTATGCCGCAGCCGTCCACGGCCTACGCTCAAGCCCGCCAGCCCAAGCACCTGCCCGGCAACCTCGGCAACAAAATAATGCTCGTCGTCGCCCAGACGGGCCAGCGCCTGCTCACGCTGTGCAACGCGGTCGCTCGGCAGCGCTAAAATCGTCTCGATCACGCCGGCCTCGCGCGTGATCTGCGCGATCGCCTCGGCGTCCTCGGCGCGCACCGGACGAATCACGATCGGCTGTTGATCTTGCTGCATACGCTTATCTTTCAACGTTGGTTCTGCCGCTTGCGCTGCCCTCGACGCCAGACGTATTCGGCTGAACACGTAACCGCGACCAGAATCCAGCGGCTTAGCGCTCGACCGACAGCTCAAGCCGCGCGCAGGCGGCGTCAAACGTTTCGCCGCGACCCCAGAGCGTTTCAAACGCAATCTTGACCAGCCTGGCAAGCTGCTTATGCTCGATCAGCAAAATCGTGAGGTCGGTTCGTCCAGCGATCGGGTCTTCCATCGCGAACATCACGATCTCCTCATCGACGATCACCAGCTTCAGCGGCAGGTGCTCGACGAAGCGCGCCTCCTCGCCATGCCGGATAAAGAAATCGACCGCCTGGCGCGTCTCCTCATTCTGTAGCACGCTGTACTCATAGATCGAGCAGGCGCGAATATGCCGCTTGAGCGTCTCCAGACCCTCCACGTTCTCCTGCGGCGGGCGGGCGTAGGGCGGCTTGGTGAAGATCAGGATCTCGCGCTGGCAGTTCTGCTGGATCTCGGCAAAGCGCTGATTGATCGCCGTGCGCCCGCGCAGCACCTCGATATATTCGAGCGGGCTGCTCTCTTCCTTGCCCTCGAGGTACTGATTGCCCAGCTCATCGACCAGCTCGTTGGTGATCGTTTCCAGACGACTCAAGCGCTGCTGCTCCTGCTCAAGCAGCGCGTGCAGCGCCAGCTTGGGAGCAACTGCGGCGTACTTCGTGCCATGCTTTCCGGGCCGACTGATCGCCAGACCACGCTCGACCAGACTGGCTAGAATGTCGTAGATGCGCTGGCGAGGCACGCCCGAAATATCGGCGACCTGCGTTGCGGTAAAGCTTTCTTTGCCAAGCAGCGCCGCGTATGCCTTCGCTTCGTACACATTCAGGCCAAGCTGTGTGAGACGGCTAATTTGAGTATCAAGCACAGGATTCTCCACTTTCTATTCTATGAAAGCTGATCCGGGGAGGCTATTCTCTATAGTATAAGCTGGTAATTATATGATCAATAGTAACCCAGAGTCATGATTCAGAAAGGAATCGCAACCACAGATGTATACGTTACAAGCAGATGCAACCTGTTGCTCGATCGTGTATGCCTGAACGATCGAGTGCTGCTGCGCGCCGGGCTGGCTATTTGCGCACTCGTGTACAATCGGTGTAGCGAGCCGAAATCTGAGCGCAGCAAGGAGATCAGGATCGATCACAGCGAGCCACAGAGCGATCAGAATGAGCAGCAGCCGAAGAAACGGACGGTCTTCGCGCCGCAGCCTGATAACGCCGCACCCGCTCCGGCCGTGATTAGCGTTGAGCTTGACGAAGACGAGGATGTTCAGTGGCAGTGGACGCACTACAGCGGCGGACGAAGCGCGGTCACGGGCTATACGATCGTCAAGAAAACCGAGCAGCCGGAGCATACGAGCGAATCTTAAATCCGCTGCTGATCAGCCTTGCAACCAGCGTATGAGAACAAGAAAGGGCACGGTATGCGTGCCCTTTCGATCAGACTATGGAGCTACCCGCCTCGTTACACCGCCGGGCGCTCCTCCTGGGTCTGCCCGTCGCCTTGCCGCACGCCGTTAGCCTGCGTATGAATGTCGTGCAGCATATCGCGCATGACAAACGCGCGGACCATCTCATCGGCGCTGCCGACTTGCAGCACGGCGCGGCTGTTTCCGGCCAGCGAGCGGGCTACGTCAAGCCGTGCCATCTCGATCTCGCGCTGCGCCGCGTGCGGATTATTGCGCATCGTCTCTTCCAGCCGTGTCAGGCGCATCATCTCGGCCTCGGCCTCCAGCTCGGCGATGCGCCGCCGCGCCTCAGCCTGCTGCACCTGCACCTGCAGCTCCTCGCGCTCACGCTCGACGCGCGCTACGACTTGCTGACGGGCCAGCGCCTCCTGATCGGCCTGCCGACGCTGCGCCAGCGCTTGCTTCTCCGACTGTTCGGCGCGCTGAAGCACTGCCAACTGCCGCGCCTCCTGCGACTGTAAAAACTCGGCGGGCGGTCGAGCGTCCGTAATATTGATCTTGGCAATCGTCACGCCGTACTGCTCCACGTCCGCATTCAGCGACTCGCGCAGCCCTGCGGTTTCCTGCCGCGCCAGATCGTTGACCTGCTCCGACGTGACCAGACGCACCATCGAGCGGATCGCGTCCTGACAGGCCGCCTGGAAGACCTGATCGAAGCCGCTGGCCGAGATACCGTACACGAAGCGGTACGGGTCTGTCACCATGAAGGTGATCGACGTATCGACCGCCGCCCGCACGTTATCTTTGGTCGGCGCTTCCTTGACCGGCGCATCATAGGGGATCTCACGGCGCGTCACCAGATGGGAGACGACCACCCACGGCTGGATGAAGTGCAGGCCCGCGCCAACCACGCCGATATGCTTGCCGCCGCGCGCCAGCAGCGCGTTGACGCCTTCGGGCACCTGGATATATAGCGAGCGCAGCAGGCCAGCCAGGATCAGCAGAGCGCCGAAGAAGAAGCCGAGCGCGCCCACGAAGCCACGGCTCGTCACGCCTGCGGCAAAGAATCCAAACAGAATCACGAAGCCGCCGAAGATGACCAGGCCCCAGCGGATACGATTCTGACGCCTGGGCACCACCACAATCGGCGTGCGGCCAGCCTCATCCTTACGGCCAAAAACCTCTGCCGCCTCTTCGATCGCGGCGCGAACCTGAGCAAGCTGTGAAATACCTTGAGCGACCTGATTGGTGTACGGCGCTTGAGCCATAGTGCGGTTCCTTCCTATGTATGTCGGTGGGACTGTGACGAAACTGTGACTGATCTACGCACGCATGCCGGATTGGTTGCAGATCTGGGGATGCGCCTGGTGAGTGCCACCAGCATACACGAATCCGATTACTCAGGTCAAGCGATCGTTTGGCCTGCCATCGGGCTAAGAAAGTCACGCCCCTGCCCATGCCAACGGGTAGAGGTCGTCGTCGGGCACCGCCCCGCGCCAGCGCTGCATCTCATGCCGCGCAGCCAGCGCCGCCGAGGGCGTCGTCCACGCGAAGCGCAGCCGATCGCCGGGGAGAAGCTGCGCGGCCAGCGGCAGATCCGGCCCGATCACCACCCCGACGATCGGATAGCCGCCGGTCGTCTGCGCGTCGGCCATGAGCAGGATCGGGCTGCCGTCGGGCGGCACCTGCACCACGCCGGGCAGCACGCCCAGCGACGGCAGGCTCCACGGCACGGCATAGCGCATACTCGGACCTTCAAGGCGGTAGCCCATGCGATTCGAGCTTGCGCTGACCTGGAGCGGCGCGGCGACGAGCTGATCGAGCGCGTCGGCGGCAAAGCGCTCGACGTGCGGGCCGGGCAGCACGCGCAGCACCGGCTGCGCAGCGTAGGCCGGTCGCGCATGCGGCGGCCAGCTTCTCCCGGCAAGACGTACGGCATCGATAGCACCCGACGGAGCGTGCAGCAAATCGCCAGCCCGCAGCGCCCGCCCATGCAGACCGCCAAAGCCGCCGGGCAGATACGTGCTGCACGAGCCGAGCACCGGAGGCACATCGAAGCCGCCCGCGACCGCCAGATAGGCCCGCGCGCCCCAGCCAGCCCGCCGCCCGGTCAGCCTGAGCCGCGCGCCCGCTCGCGCAAAGACCGCCATCCACAGCGGCAGCGGCTCGTCGTCGAGCGCCGCGCCAAGATCGGCACCTGTGAGCGCCAGCAGCGTCGGCGCCAGCACCTCAAAGTCCGCGCCGCCTGCGGTCATCTCCAGCGTAGCGGCGCTCGACGGATTATCCAGCAGCCGGTTTGCCGCCACAGCCGCGACATTGTCCAGCGCGCCGCTCTGGGGCACGCCGTAGCGCCGCGCGGCGTATCGCCCCAGATCTTGCACGGTCGTCAGCACGCCGCCCGCAAGCACGTGCAGAACCGGGATCGAATCGTGAATCACGGCTGGACTCCATCGGGCAGTGGCACGAAGCGCACGCCATCGCCGGGCTCAAGCGCGGAGGGCGGGTCGGCGGCGGGATCGAACAGGCGCAGCGGCGTCCAGCCGATCAGATGCCAGCCGCCCGGCAGCCTGGCCGGATAGATGCCGCTCAGATCGGCGGCGATTGCGACCGTGCCTGGGGGTACGCTGGTGCGGGGCGTGGCCCGCCTGGGCAACTGCAAGCGCTCCGGCAGCGGGCCGAGATACGGAAAGCCCGGCGCGAAGCCGATCAGCAGCACGCGATAAAGCTGCGCGCAGTGCAGCGCCACAACCTCCTGGGGCGTCAGGCCAACGCGCGCGGCAATCTCAGGCAGATCCGGACCGTCCGCGCCGCCGTAGCGCACCGGGATCGACACGACGCGCGCGGGCATATCCGGCGCTGCCTCAAGCTGTCTCAGCAGATCGTGGATCGTTCGTTCGAGCGCAGCCTCCGATTGCCGCAGCGGATCGAACGGCACCAGCAGCGTGTTGATCGCCGGGACCGACGGCTCGACGCCATCCAGCGCCGCCGCGTCCAGCGCCCGCGCCAGCGCGATCACCGCCCGGTTGGTCGGCAGATCGGCGGGCTGGCCCTCGACCAGCAGCGCCGCCTCGCCGAGCGGCAGCACGCGCCAGCGGATCGTCGCGCTCACCCGCCGACGACCTGCGCCAGCGGCAGCACCGCGATGCCCGCCGCCTCAAGCTCGCGCCGCAGCAGCGCTGCGCGCCCGGCAGCGCCGGGCGTGTCGCCGTGCAGACAGATCGTATCAGCTTCCAGGTCCACACGCGCGCCGTCATAGGTCAGCGTCGAGCGCTGCTGCACGATGCGGATCGCCTGCGCCTGCGCCTGCCGATCGTCGTGGATCACCGCGCCGGGCTTGCGCCGATCGCGCAGCGAGCCATCCGCTTCGTACATGCGATCGGCGAACGCCTCGCGCGCCACGCGCAGCCCGGCGGCGCGGCCAGCATCGACCAGCGCGGAGCCTGCCAGACCAACCAGGATCAGATCGCGGCTGAACGAGGCTACCGCCCGCGCGATAGCCTCCGCCGCCGCTGGCGTCGTCGCGGCGTGGTTGTAGAGCGCGCCGTGGGGCTTGACATGTGTCAGCTCCACGCCCTCGGCCCGCGCAATAGCGTAGAGCGCGCCGATCTGCGCCAGCACACTATCCGCGATCTCGGTGGGCGACAGATCGAGCAGACGGCGGCCAAAGCCTTGTAGATCGGGATAGCCCGGATGCGCGCCGACGCCAACGCCTAGCTCGCGGGCCAGCCGCACCGTGCGGCGCATGGTAGTCGGATCGCCAGCGTGAGCACCGCAGGCCACATTCGCCGACGTGACATGCGGCAGCAGCGCGTCGTCGTCGCCCATGCGCCACGGCCCGAAGCTCTCGCCGCAATCGCAGTTCAGATCGATCTTCATGTATCTCCGTTTCCTACTCGATCGGGTCGCGCAATCGGACGGACGGTTGCCTGGCCCGCCTCAGGCGCAAGCTGGCTGGCGGCCATCCCGACGATCGCAGTGTATGTCGGATAGGCCAGCTCGATCCCGGCCAGCGTCGTCGCCGTGACCTCAGCCGCCATCGCCGTCGCAATGGACTGGATTACCTCGACGGCGTGCTCGCCTGCCGCGTGCGCGCCGATCACCAGCATCGTCTCGCGGTCCACGATCAGCTTGAGAAACCCGACCGTCCGCCGATCGATGATCGCGCGGTCGAGATCGGCAAAGTGCGCGACGGCTACCAGGCAATCGGGATGCTGCTCGCGCGCCTGCTCCTCGGTCAGGCCAACTCCGCCGTAGTCGGGATCGGTAAAGCCGCCGCTGGGCAGCAGCTTGTGCTTGAAGGACATCTTCGGGCCGCGTACCGCGTTCTCGGCGGCGACGAACGCCTCGAAGTGCGCGCCCTGCACCAGCATCCCCTGGCCGTTGGCGTCGCCCGCCGCGAAGATATGCGGCACGCTGGTCTGGAGATACTCGTCGACCGTGATATAGCCCTTGTCGATCTCCACACCGATCTCCTCAAGGCCCAGGCCCTCGATCGCCGCAGGCCAGCCCGCGCACAGAAACACGGCATCACACTCAACCTGCTCCTGCCGATCGTCCTTCGTATAAACCAGCCGCCGCCGCCCCTCGTCGAGCAAATCGATACGCTCCACGCCCTTGATCCCGGTGGCGACGGTCACGCCCTGGCTGAGGAAGCTCTCGTGCAGCAGTTGCCCGACATCGCGATCCATGCCCGGCAGCACATGCGGCTGCATCTCCAGCAGCGTAACCTCCGCGCCGAACGCATTCATCACCGTCACAAGCTGCACGCCGGTATAGCCGCTGCCGACGATCGCTACCGAGCGCGGCAACGTTTCGAGATCGAGAATATCTTCCGGGTACAGCGCGTGCTCCACGCCGGGGAGCGGCAGCCGCCGCGAGTGTCCGCCAACACATATGATGATCTTGTCGGCGGCCAGCGTCCGGCCCGAATCGGATAGCCGGACCTCGTGCGACGAGCAGAAGGTCGCCGTGCCCTCCAGAAACAGCTCGCCACCGGCGCTACGAATGTTCTCGGAAACGTGCTTGTTGGCGTGAACGTCGGCGATCACCTGGCGCACCCGATCGCGGGTCTGCACCCAGTGCAACGTCGGCTCGCTCACCTGGATGCCGTACGCGCCCGCATCTCGAATATCGCGGAGCGTGCGCGCGGTCTTTGCCAGCACGCGCGTCGGGACGCAGCCGGTGTTGGTGCAGGTGCCGCCCGTGCGCTCCCGATCCACGATCGCCACGCGCGCGCCAAGCTCGCAGGCATGGAGCGCCGCCATCGTCCCCGCCGGTCCCGCGCCCAGCACCAGTACATCATATCGTGTGGTCATGAAAGCTCCTCGTCGTAGAATCGCATCTGGTTACAGCCCAGCGATCGGTATGTTGTGAAACATGTCGGCGGCAGGATACGATCAGACATGCACGACGCAGCAGCAACAAGAGTGCCCGCGACCAATGAGTTTCCAGCGAGTAGTGTTTGCGGCGGAGGGCGTCGCGGACAAGATCGAGAAGTTTGGGCGCTTGTCGGCCCATCACGACACCTCAGGAATGTTGAACACGATCATCCGGTGATGTACAATGCCCAATCAGCGAATGTGCCTGAGGGCATACGCATATTCCGCACATCTATGGGGATAGCGGGCTTATACGGAATAATTCCGTAAAATCACCTGTCGTGCCGCTTTCTAGTAAGACGATGTTGATCATAAAAATAGGACCACAACATGAACGTGTTCGTCGTAGGCGGCACGGGTGCAATCGGTAGTCATGCCGTTCCAGCCCTTGTTCGTGCAGGACATACCGTTACTGCGTTGGCGCGAACGCCAGAAAAGGCTGCTCAGTTGCGCAAGCAGGGGGCTTCGCCCGTCACGGTGTCTATCTTCGATCGAGCGGCCCTGACCGAGGCGTTCAAAGGGCACGATGCGATCATCAACCTTGCAACGGCCATTCCGCCAACCGCGCGGTTTATGCAGACAAAGGCGTGGGCCGCCAATGACCGCGTCCGCAAGGAAGGATCAGCTATTATTGTCGACGCCGCAATCGCGGCGGGCGTCGGTCGGGTGGTACAGGAATCGGTCAGCATGATTTATCCCGATCGAGGAGCGATGTGGATCGATGAAAACTGCGCGCCCGACCATTTCCCGATGGCCCAAGGCAATTTGGCGGCGGAAGCGAGCGCGAACCGGTTTTCTGCCGCAGGTGGCACGGGCATCGTGCTTCGTTTCGGGTGGTTCTACGGCCCCGGCGCGACGCATAGCGAGGAGTTTTTTGCCCTGGCGCGTCGCCATATCGTCATTATGATGGGGCCGCCCAACACCTTTGTCTCGTCTATTCATGTGGCTGATGGGGGCGCGGCAGTTGTTGCGGCGCTGGCGATTCCAGCCGGAACCTACAACGTCGTTGACAACGAGCCGCTCACCAAGCGTCACTACGCAGACGCGCTTGCGGCAGCCGCAGGCAAGGCAGCGTGGCTGCGCGTTCCAGGCCGCGCGGCGCTCTTGCTCGGCAAACGCACAACGTCACTGACTCGATCCTTGCGCGTGAGTAATGCGCGGTTCCGAGCGGCAAGTGGGTGGACGCCCAGGTACCCCAATGCGCGTGAAGGGTGGATCGCCACCGCACAAGCCCTCGCAAGGCGCTCAGGCTAACGTCAAGGGCCGCACGACAACGTGCTGCGCCCGACCGCGTCTTACGTCGCGGTTTTAGAACGCGGCGAATTTTCGTGCTGGTGTCACACAAGTCTCGCGTAGGTTGGGCGGCCTACCCGATCCTGCGTCGGCGTTTTATGCGGGTCCGCGATTCTGCTGGCCTCCGCACAGAGCGCAGGTTGTTTAAGGAATCAGCTCGGCGTATAATCGTTTCTATAAGCAGCATGCGGGCATCGTTCGGGTAGCACCAGCTATTGCTATAGCTAGGAAGGAGCAATCCGATGCAAGACACCAGCCAAAAGATCACCCCCTTCTTGTGGTTCGACGATCAAGCCGAAGAGGCCGCGACCTTTTACACCTCGATTTTTAAAAACTCTAAGCTGGTGCGTGTTACGCGCTATGAGTCAGAAGGCGCGGCGGCCTCCGGCAGATCGCCGGGATCGGTTATGACCGTGGTATTCCAGCTCAACGGGCAGGAATTTGTCGCGCTCAACGGCGGGCCGCATTTCAAATTCACCGAGGCGATCTCGTTCGTCGTCAATTGCGAGTCTCAGGACGAAGTAGACTACTATTGGGAAAAGCTCTCCGAGGGCGGAGACGAAGCCGCGCAACAATGCGGGTGGCTGAAAGACAAATATGGGCTCTCGTGGCAGATCGTGCCCAGAGCATTGGAAGAGCTTTGGAATGATGCTGATCCCGAAAAAGCTCGCCGGGTGTGGAGCACAATGCTTCAGATGAAGAAGCTTGACATAGCAGCGCTCAAGCAGGCGGCTGCCGGACAGGGCACGGACTGACAGACACAGGCATGCAAACCGATGCGCACACCACCCAGGCTCACAGACGCAGCCATTCGCGCGGCGCTGTACGCACACTATAGCATGTCGATCACGGCGCTGACCTTCCTCCCAATCGGCAATGACTCCGCATCGTTCGTGTACCGCGTAGATGCCGTCGATGGGACGAGCTATTTTCTCAAAGTTCGTGCTGGCGTGGGTTTCAGCCCGCCGAGCCTGCTCATCCCGCGCTTCATCCACGAGCAAGGCATTGCCCACATCGTCGCGCCACTGCCGACGACGGACGGCGCCATGTGGGTCGGCGTAGACGATTTCGCCTTGAGCCTCTATCCCTTTATCGCGGCGCGCAACGCCGCGAAGGTGGGCCTGTCGGATCAGCACTGGCGTGACCTTGGCGGCACGCTCCGGCAGATCCATACGAGTCAACTGCCCGCTGAGCTGCGGCTGATGATCCCGCAGGAAAGGTTTATTCCCTCGCGACGCCACGTGCTGACCCAACTCCAACCGGTGATCGACAGCCACGACCTCGCCGACCCGATCCAGCGTGCGCTGGCCGCGTTTTGGCGTGAGCGGCGGCACGACATACACGCGCTGATCGAACGGGCCGACACGCTCGGCAGCCAGTTGCGTCAAGCCACCCTGCCGCGCGTGCTGTGCCATGCCGATCTGCACACCTGGAACGTGCTGCTGGACTCCGCGCAGCAGATGTGGATTGTAGACTGGGATGAGATGATCCTGGCTCCGAAAGAGCGTGACCTGATGTTCGTCATCGGTGGGATTGGGCACGGTTTGGTCAGCCCGCACGAGACGACATGCTTTTTACAGGGCTATGGCGATGTGGCGATCGACCAGCGGGCGCTGGTCTATTATCGCTATGCCTGGGCGGTGCAGGATATGGCGGCGTATGCCGAAGAGGTCTTTGTTTTGCCCGATCTCGGCGAGCAAGACCGGAGCGCTGCGGTGGACGGTTTTATCGACCTGTTTGCGCCTGGAAATATCGTCGCTATCGCCCGTGCGTCGGACAGCAGCGCGCTGTAGCCTCGTTTCCAGGCGCAGCGATGGGGCTGGTTAGCAGATCCGTGCTCGACTTGCTACACACGCTGCCCGCGATCTGTGCCAGCAATGGCGGCGTATGCAGGCCCGAAACGAGTCAGCCGAAGCCGCAACACAGTAGGAGTCGCCATGAGCGTCCGCGAGGCATACAACGCATGGGCCGCCACGTACGACACTGATCGTAACCTGACGCGCGATCTGGATCATCAGGTCATGCAGGAAACGCTGGCCGACACGCGCTACAGCTCGATTCTGGAGCTTGGCTGCGGCACGGGCAAGAACACGGCGCTGCTGGCTCAGATTGGCGCGCGCGTGCAGGCCCTTGATTTTTCAGAAGGCATGATCAGCCAAGCCAGAGCGAAGCTGCCCGCACCCAATGTCAGCTACTCGGTGGCGGATCTCACCCGGCAGTGGCCGTGCGCGGATCGGTCGGTCGATCTGATCGTCTGCAACCTTGTGCTTGAGCACATTGCCGAGCTACCCTTCATCTTTGCCGAGGCATCGCGCACGCTGGTAGCTGGCGGGCGGTTCTTTATCTGCGAACTCCATCCATTCAAACAGTATCAGGGATCGCAGGCCAACTACCAGACCGGCGCAGAGCAGGTCGTCATTCCCGCCTTCGTACATCATATCTCTGATTTCCTCACGGCGGCAGAATCGAGCGGCCTCACGCTCAAACGGTTGCGCGAGTGGTGGCACCACGAGGATCAGCGCGCTGTGCCCCGACTTGTCTCGTTTATGTTCGAGAACTGAGCGCACGGGGCTGGGCCAGGGATCACGGCTGAGACTTTTGTTGGTGCTTCTTTACCTGACAGCGCTGCTAGAATAAGCGCAGATGTACTAAAACAGCGTGCGCAGCGCTGAAGGAGGGCCGACGATGAGCACGCAGCCGGACCAATCCCACCCTGCACGAGCGGCTGATGAGCGGGAAGTACGCGCGCTCTATCAGCAGCTATTGTCTAGCTGGAACGAGCGGAATGCCCATGCGTTTGCTGCGCTCTTCAGTGAGGACGGCCATTCTATCGGCTTCGATGGGAGCGCGATCAGCGGACAGGCCGAGATCGAGTCGCATATCCGCCAGATCTTCTCCGACCACCAGACGGGCACCTACGTAGGGAAGATTCGAGACGTGCGCTTTCTGGGCGCTGATATTGCCCTCCTTCGGGCTGTCTGCGGCATGATCCCGCCTGGGCAGGCCGACCTCAATCCCGCCGTGAATACGATCCAGACTGTGGTTGCTGTCAGACACGATCAGACATGGCGCGTCGAACTCTTCCAAAATACCCCGGCGCAGTTTCACGGCAGGCCGGATCTGGTCAGGCAACTGACGGATGAGCTTCGCGAGCTTCTTACGTAAAGCCATCATCCACAGTCGATGGAACACAGGATCGCGTGCGATAGCCGCCGTGGGGATGCTCGACAGCGGCGATCCCTCATGATTTGCCGCGACGATCGCGCCCAGCCTGCGCACGCTGCTCTTGTCCATCGGGCCAGGCGACAGGCCGACGATCTACCCCCTACCGATCCACCCGATTTCGATCTCATTTCCCTTACCAAGCGCTTGATCTCTCGGTATAATCATGTCTCCCCCTTAGACCTACCGGGAAGGAACACCACTTGAGACAGCTTACGCTTGCTTTGATGCTGATCGCTTCGCTGCTGCTGCCCTACACCTGCTCGCAGGCGGCAACACAGCCAGCGCCGACACAGCCAGCGCCGACCTCTCAGGCGGCGACATCAAGCGCATCCGTTTTTGGCCTCAATAGCCATATCGCATCGCGCTACCCCAACTACGAGACGCTCGACCAACCGGCTGGGCTGGTGAAAAATCTTGCGGTCGGCTGGGTGCGCGAGGACGTGCAGTGGTCGCGGGTCGAGCCGCGTCCCGGCCAGTTCGACTGGTCCTGGCACGATACGGTCTTTGATCTGCACCGGCGCAACGGCGTCAACATCATCGGCGTGATCGGCCCGTCGGTCGGCTGGGCCACGCCGGAGCCGAGCGATCCCGTCGACGGCGTTTCGTTCTACCCGCCCGATCCCGACAGGTACGCCGCGTTTGCGCAGGCGGTCGCGGCGCACTACAAGGGCAGGGTCCAGGCGTGGGAGATCTGGAACGAGCCGGAGAACTCCAACTTCTGGAAGCCGGGGCCGGATGCGGCGGCCTACGCGCGGATGCTGATCAAAGCGGCAGCCGCGATCAAAGCGGTCGATCCGTCGGTCACGCTGCTGAGCGGCGGCGTGGTGCCCTTCGACCAGAGCTTCCTGACGGCGGTCGCGGCTAACGGCGCGTGGGGCGCGTTCGACGTGCTCTCGGTCCATGCGTACGTGGATCCGTTCACGCCCGAAACCGCGCAGATCGACGTGGTCGGGATCGACAATGTGCGGGCGCTGGCCGCGCGCTACGGCAGCAAGCCGATCTGGGTCACGGAGTACGGCTGGGGCAGCGGCGCGTGCGAGCGCGATCCGGTCGGGCGCACCGACGAGCAGCAGCAGGCCAATCATCTCGTGCGCGGCGGCGTGCTGCTGCGGGCGGCAGGTGCCGAGCGCGTGCTCTGGTATAACTTCAAAGATCATCAGGAGCCCTGCTACGGCATCATCCGTGGCGGCGGCGGCAGCACCGACTATAGCTCGCTCAAGCCTGCGGCGCAGGCGCTCCGCGTGCTCAGCCAGCAGATCGGCGGCGCGCAGCCGCGCGGCGCGCAGAACGTGATGCCGAGCCAGGTCGTCGTGTCGTTCGATGACACGCGCGGCTGGGGAGCGCCCTTCCCCGCAGGCAAGCAGCCGATCGTCGCCAGCGGGGCGCAGGTCCACGGCGGAAGCGCGGCAGGCCAGATCAGCTACCGCTTCGACAGCGCCAATAACGATTATGTCGCCTTTCCACGCAGCGAAAACACGCCGCTGCCCGGCAATACCACCCGACTCGGCCTGTGGGTCTATGGCGACGGCTCAGGCCATATGCTTCAGGTGCGCATCGCCGACGAGCAGGGCGAGGTGCTGCAATACCGCCTCGGCTACATCGGCGGGGCGGGCTGGCAGTTCTTGAGCACCTCGCTGACCGGCGAGGTCGAAGAGGGCAACCGCATCAGCGGCGGCAACGGGCGGCTCGACGGCGCGCTCCGGCTCAAGGAGCTGATCGTCGACGATAGCCCGAACACAGCTACCGGCTCCGGCACGATCTACGTTGACGATCTGACGGCGTTCCAGGGCAGCGATGTGTATGTCCAGCGTTTCCAGGTTGGGGGCGATGTCGTCGATGTGATCTGGGCACCCGGCGGCGGTGCCGTGCGGCTACCGACCGCATCGGCGAGCGCCACGGTAACACAGCGCGACGGTAACAGCAGCCAGGTCGGAGCCGAAAACGGCACGCTCGGCCTGAGCGTCGGTCCCGCGCCGATCTATGTGCGGCACGTCCCCGCCAGCGCGCCGAATCCGCCGTCCGCGCCGCCCGCAGGCAACGCGCCCGCGCCCTACGATGGCAGGTACGCGACGCCCAACTTCCAGCGTGTGTGGGAGCGCACCGACCGTGCGGTCGCCGAGGGCAGGCTGACGCAGCCGCGTACCTGGCTCTGGGGTCCGCAGCCGATCACCGCGTCGCATCGCGAGCCATACAGCGACAGCCCCGGCGGCTCGCGCGTGGTGCAGTACTTTGATAAAAGCCGGATGGAGATCAACAATCCCGCCAACGGCCAGGTGACGAACGGCCTGCTGGTAGTCGAGCTAATCACCGGCAAGACGCAGGTCGGCGACGCGGCCTTTGCCGACGCCGCGCCAGCCGAGCAGGCGGTCGCGGGCGATCCGACCGAGGCTAACCCGCAGGGTCCGACCTACGCCTCATTCCGCAGCGTCGCCTACCCAATCAACACCGCGAAAGCGCCCAATCGCACGGGTCAGACCGTGATCGCCACGCTGCGGCGCGACGGAGGCGTCGCGGATGATGGAGCGCTCGGACGCTACGGCGTGCAGATTGGCGGCTACGATGCGACGCTGGGCCACAACGTACCGCGCGTCTTCACCGATTTCTTCGCGCAGCGCGGCCTGATCTACGAGGGCGGCTACCGTCAAGGCCAGGTGATCGACGCGATCTTTGCGGTCGGCCTGCCGATCAGCGAGCCGTACTGGGCGCGCGTCAAGGTTGGCGGCGTCGAGAAGGATGTGCTGATGCAGGCGTTCCAGCGGCGCGTGCTGACCTACACGCCGAGCAATCCGGCTGGCTTCCAGGTGGAGATGGGCAACGTCGGGCAGCATTATCTGCGCTGGCGCTACGGTCGGTAATCGGCGATCATCTTCGGGGCGTATGGCAATACACCCTTACATTTTCATCATCGGCCCGCCGCTCGCTCGTACACCGCGATCGTCCGGCGGGCCGTCTCCGCCCACGTGAAGCACGCCGCCCGCGCTAATCCCCGCTCGCGCAGCCGCTCGCGGAGCACCGGATCGTCCAGCAGCGTGTGCAGCGCCTCGGCCAGCGGCCCCTCCTCCGGCGCTACCAGCAGCCCGGCATCGCCCACGACTTCCGGCAGCGACGATGTGTTGCTGGCGATCACGGGCGTGCCGCAGGCCATCGCCTCAAGCAGCGGCAGGCCAAAGCCCTCGTAGCGCGAAGGAAAGACGAAGGCTAGCGCGCCCGACAGCAGCGCGGGCACATCGGCGGCGGGCACATCGTGGATGAAGCGCACCCGCTGCTCAAGGCCCAGTGTTTGGACGATCTGCCGTGGCTCGGTGTAGCGCCGATCCCATGCTCCGGCGATCACCAGCGGCACATCGGTTCCCACCCGCGCGAACGACCGGATCAGCGTCGCCAGGTTTTTATGCGGCTTGTTGCTGCCGAAGTAGAGCAGGTAGCGCTCCGGCAGCGCGTAGCGCTCTCGGATCGGCTGGATTCTCGCGGCGGGCTGCGGCGTAAACGAGCGATCGGCGGCCAGCGGGATCACGCGGATCAGCTCATCGCTGATCCGGTACTCGCGGATCAGATCGCGCTTGGTAGCCGCCGAGCTGGTGATGATCTGGTTCGCGCCCCGTAGCGACAGCCGCAGCGACAGCTCAAACAGCAGACGCGAGCGCGGCGGCAGCGCGCCCGGCACGACCCGCCCGATCACGTCGAAGACCGTGACGACGGGACGCGGAACGCCCCAGAATGGACGAATGTAATAAGGTGCGTGCCACACATCCGGCTGAACGATCCGGCTGAGCAGCGGCAGCCGCCACTGCTGCGCCAGTTTCAAGGGCGCGGCGCGGGTTGGAATGCGCGCGATCTGTGGCCGGGCAAAGGCTACCTGTGTCGGCGGGGGATCGTCGCCATAGCTCAGCACCGCGATGTGATGCCGCAGCTCGATCTCGGCCAGCCCCGACAGCAGGCCGAGCGTCGCCCGCGCCACGCCGGGAAAGTGCGGCGTTGTCGCCCGCGCATCCACCACGATCCGCAGCCCATCGCTCATCGTCCTGCTCCAACAGCTTCATGCAGCCGACGCGCGAGCCGCTGGATCACGCGATAGGCACACAGCGCCAGCCACACACCGGCGGTGACGACCGGGCCGTAATACTTGGCGTAGAGCCGCACCAGCGATCGATCGTAGTGCGCAACGGCGCGCGATCCGACGGTGCCGCCGCCAATGTGGGTGATCGTCACCGCTGGCAGAAAGATCACCGGCCAGCCAGCCCGCCGCAGCCGCCAGCCCCAATCGACATCCTCGAAATACAAAAAGAAGCGCTCATCCAGGCCGCCGACCGCCTCGTATGCGTCGCGCCGCACGACCATGCATGTTCCGGCCACCCAATCGACCGGCTGCGGCTGTGTCCCGGCCCATTGGTGCAGATAGCCGCCGCGCAGATGCGACCAGACGCGGCGGATCAGGTAGCCGGGCGTCGGCGCGCTGCCGTAGCTGTAGGGCTGCGGCTGCCCGTCCGGTTGGAGCAACTGCGGCCCCGCCGCCCCGATCTGCCGGTGGTCGTCCAGCCAGCGCACCAGCGCCGAGAGCGCGTCATCGTGGAGCAGCGTGTCGGGATTGAGCAGCGCCAGGTAGCGCCCCTGGCTGGCGCGCAGGCCGAGATTGCAGGCGGTGGCAAAGCCGGTGTTGTGTGGGTTGCGGATCAGATTCGCGCCCGGAACGATCTGATCGAGCGCGGCGATCCCAGGCGACGGCGAGTTATCGACGACGATCGCCTCGTACGTTATGTCACGTGTGTGTTGCGTGATCGAGGCCAGAGTCGCGTGGAGCAGCGGCTCGCTCTTGTAGGCGACGACGACGATTGAAAGATCGACCATTGCGATGCTAGACGCTCCATTGGACAGGCTGCGACACGATCACGACTCCTGCGCTACGGCACGGGCGGCAGCCAGCGCATCGAGACGGGCAGCAAGCTGGCGCGTCAATTCGCGGCGCTCGAACTGCGCAATCCGTGGAGCGTGCGCCGCGCCCCGACCAAGCGTGCCCGCTCGGTGCTCGGCCAGCAGCGCGTGCAGCGCCGCGACGATTCGATCGGCTGCCAGCGGCGGCACGGCCTGGCCCACACCCGCCTCACGCACCAGGCGCGAGACATCGCCCTCCGGCGCGAGCGCCAGCACCGGCCTGCCGATCGCGAAATACTCAAACAGCTTGTTGGGATGGCTCAGGCGACCCTCGCGGTCGTCGGTGGTGATCAGCAGCAGCACCTCTGCCGCCGCCATCTCCGCGATCGCTTCGGCATACGGCATGAACGGCACGATCTGAACCATGCCGCTGGCAACAAACGGCTCGGCCCAGTGGTAAACGTCGGGATCGAAAACGCCGACCAGCCGCAGCTCAAGATCGTCCGCCGTGATGCCCTGCGCCACAAGCCGGGCCAGCGCCTCGAACAATCCTCGCGTGGCAGCCGCGCGCGTCCCCACCAGCGACCCGACGTGCGTCAGACGCAGCGCTTTACGAGCCGGAGGCGGTGTTGTCGGCGGAACATCCGCCGGGTCGAAGCCATTGGTGATCGTCGAGATGTGGTCGGCGGACATGTCGAACGCGCGCAGAATCAGATCGCGCTGGCCCGCTGTGGCAGTCGTCACATGATCGGCGGCGCGCAGGCAGGTCTGCTCCCAGGCCCGCTGCAACTTGTAGGTCAGCGGATCGGGGATCGACGGATTTTCGCTCCAAATATCGCGCAGATCCATCAGCCACGGCAGAACGGGAAACCGACGCTTGAGCCACCAGCCCGCGACATGCACCGAGTACGGCGGCGCGGTCGTGAAGCAAGCAGAAATATCGCCCTGACGCAGACGGTCGGCTGCGGCGCGCACCACGGCAGGCACCCACAGCAGTTGCGGATCGGGGATGAACAGGCGACGAAGCCGCTGCCGCAGCCGGGCACTGCGCGAAGGACGCGCGCTGTGGCGTCCCGCAACGGCATCACCCGGCGCGAGCGGATTATCAACGCGGATCACCTCAAGGTCGGGCGGCAACTGCGCCAGCAGCGCCTCGTCGCGCAGGCCGCCGCGCACCGTCGCCGCGACGACCACCGGCTGCCAGCCAAACTCCGGCAGATAGCGCACGAACTTCGTCACCCGCAGCACGCCTGTCGCGCCCCGGGGCGGGAAATCATAGGTCAGGATCAGAACACGGCGCATCACACTTGCTCATCAATCGATCGTGGGGTAATGCTATACCCTACCGAAACCATGCAACGCGCGGATTATACAGCAGCTTACGCTTGAGCAAGCAGGCGCGCTGTTTCCTCACAGGCGCGGTGCTCAACCAGGGATCAAAGCGGCGAGGGTTACTCGTTATCAGGGGCTAGGCTCACATACATCAGCGGCAAGCGGCGAGCGGCGCTGATCGGAGAAAGACGCTCGCCGCAGCGCACCGCGCCCATCGCGCGATAGAACGCCTCGGCATGGGGATCGCTCTCGATCACCATCCTCCGAAAGCCAAGCCGGGCAGCCGTCGCCACGGCATGTCGAAACAGCCGCTTGCCGTATCCACGCCCGATCGCGTCGGGATCGACAAACAGATTGTCGAGTTCGACCTCGCTCTCGCTGCCGAGCAGGCTGTAGAATCCAACCACCGCTCCCGCGACTTCCAGCACGAACACCGGATGCGCCGTGATATACGCTGCCGAGAAGGTCAGCAGCGGGAGGCAGGCATCCATAAACGCCTGATCATAGCCCCAGTAGCCTTTGGAGCGCAGCGCAAGCTCGCTGATCAGCCGCGCTTCTTCCGGCAGCGCAGGCCGGATCGTCGCGTTGGCGCTGGTTTTCATCGTCATCGTCCAGCTCTTCCAAGGTATACAGATCGTCGACAGCAGTATTCTAACAAAAGCTAGAACTTTTTCTGTAACATCGGCGTCAAGCATCTAATCACTCTTTGCAGAGTCGGATAACCGCTCATGGGAGGCTGTGAGCGAACAGTTGAGGTAACAGCTTGATGAGTCTCTTTCGTATGATTATCGCCACGCTTACGATCCTCGGCCTACTCGTCGCCTGTTCCACCACAACTACCCAGGCACCACAGGAGCAAGGAAGCGTGACACCACCAGATCAGAGCAGCAGCCCAACCTCGGAGCCGGAGGGCACTCCCTCCGGCGAGCGCTTCACCAACAAGCAATGGCTGCTTACACAGTACGGCCCGTCCGAACAACCGCTGGCACCGCTGACGGAGAAAGCCCCGGTCGTGACGTTTCATGACGACGGCAGGCTCGACGGCTCGACGGGCTGCAACTCGTATTTCGGAAGCTACGCCGTCGAGGGCGAGCGCCTGACGATCGGCCAGTTGGGACAGACTGAGATGGCGTGTGATGGTCCCGTGATGCAGCAGGAGCAGGCGTTTTTGCAAGCCCTGGCGGCAGCCGGATCGTTCAGCGCTACCGCCAACAGCCTGACGATCACCTACACAGGCGGGCAGCTCAACTTCACGCTTGTGCAGCCGCCCCGCGCCGCCCCGCTGCTCGATACGACCTGGCAGATCAGCGCTTTCGAGCAGGGCGACACCGTCCAATCGCTGATCACCGGCTCGCAGATCACCCTGAAGCTCGCCAATGGCACCGTCGGGGGCAACGCTGGCTGCAACCACTACGGCGGAGCGTACACAGTCGAGGGGCAGCAGATCACGTTCGGCGAGATCCAGCAAACGCTGATGGCGTGCGCCGACGCCGGAGTCATGGAGCAGGAGACACGCTACATCACCGCGCTGCGCGCTGTCACCGCCTGGGCAATCGACGGCAACAACCTCGTGCTGAGCTACGACGGCGGCGCGCTGCATTTCACGGCTCAGGCTGCGTCTCAGTAGCTCCCGTCGACGACAGCCGAGGGCAGATCGCGATCCGCCCTCGGCTAGTGGTCGAGCCGGATCTGCGCATACATCTCTAGCATCTGCGAAACATTCTGCTGCCAGTCATAGCGCTGGCTCACCCACTCGCGCCCGGCGCGGCCCATCGCGGCACGGCGCTCAGGATCGCGCAGCAGATCGATCGACGCAGCGGCCAGCGCCGCCGGTCGCTCCGGCGGCACGAGCAGACCAGTCTCGCCGTCACGCACCACTTCGGGCAGCCCGCCCACGTTCGATGCCACCACCGGCAGGCCGCACGCCTGCGCCTCAAGCGCGGCCACACCAAACGACTCGGCGCGCGATGGCATCACGAAGAGGCTGAGCGACCGCAGCAGCGCGGGCACGTTCTGATGCGGAATTCGACCGCACAGCCGCACGCGCTCGGCAATCCCTAGCTCGGCAATCCGCCGTTCGAGCATCGGCTGCATGCTGCCCGCCCCGCCGATCTGCACCTGCACCTGGGACACGGCGCGCAGCATCAGCGGCACGGCCTCGATCAGCACGTCGATGCCGTAGTTCATTTCCAGATGGCGCAGCGTGCCGATGTTGTAGCCGCCGGGTGGCTCTGGCGCGGGCCTGAATCGATCAAGATCGACGCCAAACGGGATCACATGGATCGGACGGGGCGCGTGCAGGTAGCTGGCCGTTACGCGCGCCAGATAGCGCGAGGTCGCGGTAAGCTGCTCGGCGTGCGCCAGCAGATATGGGTACAGCCGCGTCTTGCGCGCGTCGCGCTGCACGACATCCGAGCCCCAGGTCGAGACGACCAGACGACGCAGCAGGCACAAAAACGGCACCGCCGCCGGAGCGGGCAGCGAGTGCAGGTGAACCAGATCGGGCTTGAGCGCACTGACGATGCCGGGAACACGCGCCCAGCCCCGCAGCAGCGCCGCGACACGCTGCGACGGCGTCATGCCCGCGGTTGCCGTAGCGATCGTCAAGAGCGGCAGGCGGCGCAGCGTTGGCGGCAGCGCGGCGATCGGTGTCGTCGAGATCAGGCTTACGGGGCAGCCGCGCCCGCTCAGCGCCTCCGCCCAGCGCTGAACATGCACATTGCTCGCCGGGCCGATCAGACAGATTCGTCGCGGTATCATCGAGGAACCTCGCCGCGCCTGAGCACCAGCCGTCGATAGACCTGCATATCGGAGCGGCGCGGGATCAGCAGCTCATGCCAGGGAACCCGCGCTACTCGCGTGTAGATCCGCAGCAGCACGATCGTCTGCGTGATGTAGGCCAGCGTCGAGGCCAGCGCAGCGCCCAGGATGCCGAAACGCGGGATCAGGAGCAGATCGGCGAGCAGCGTGACGACCAGCGCCAGCGATGAGGTCAGCGATGGATAGTGCGGCCAGCCCCGACCGGAGAGATCGCTCGCCAGCACTTTATGGATACTGAGCGCCACCACGCCCAGGAGCAGCACGGCCATCGGCGCGACCGCTGGCAAATAGAGCGGGCGGAGCAGCGCCAATCCGGGCCACGTCACGCCCAGCAGCCCGACCGCGCCCAGGCTGGTCAGGAGCAGCGTATGCCGCGCCACGCGCGGCGTGTCCCGGCTGCTGCCGGTCGCGGCTACCTGCGGCAGCAGCGCGGCGCTGATCGCGTTCGGAATGTACCAGATCATCTCGGCCAGCAGAACGCCGGTCTGGTACAGCCCGACCGCCGCCTGTCCCAGAAAGCCCTGCACGATCAGGACATCGAGACGATAGTTGAACGTCTGCACCACGTTTCCGACGTGACCGCGCAGGCCCAGGCCGAGCAAAGGCCGCAGCACAGCGCCGTCGAGCCGGGGTCGCAGGCGACCCAGCCGCCGCACCGACCACACCGTCCAGCCAAATCCACACCAGCCGCCCAGCACCACGGACCACACCGCGCCGCGCGCGCCCCAGCGGAGCCACAGCACCAGCACGATCGCCAGTACAAGCTGCGCGACCGCCTGCACGCTCTGGGTCAGCGCCACCTGCCGCAGATCGCGGCGAGCAGCCAGCAGCGAGCGCAGATAATCGCCGAGCAGCGTCGGCGGCAGCAACAGCAGACCAAGCAGCACGTCGTCGGTCGTGACGCGGTACTCGCCGCTGAGAAAACGCGCCGCCAGCGGCAGGCCCGGCAGCGCCACGACGATCACCGCAGCGACCACGCACAGGCCAAGGCCGAGCAGATTCGACAGCAGCCGCTGCTCGCTCACGCCCCGATTCAGGAGCACGGGCGTCGCGTGGCTCACGCCGAGCAGCGTCAGCGATGCCAGCAGCGTGGGCACGAGCACGATCAGGCTTTGAAAGCCGCGCGCGGCAGGCTCCAGCAGGACGATCAGCAGCAGCGCCGTCGCCAGACGCATGATCTGCGCGCCAAAGCTCCAGGCAGCGTTACGAATCAACATCGCTCGCGACCATCATCGATCGCCCGCTGCTGGCTCGTCCAAGCGGTAGAGCGTGAGCCGCCGAGAGCCAAGCGGAAGCTGCCCCAGCCGGATCGAGCGTGCCAGCAGCGGGCCGTAAAAACGCCGCAGATAATCATCACGGTTGCCTTCTTCCACCAGCGCGTAGCGCGCGCCCAGCGTCTCGACCGGCAGCCGGTCGTTCGCCAGGCCCACGAACGGCGGGGCGCACGGCAGGGTATTGCCGGGGCTCAAACCACACGCCGCCACGCCCAGCACCAGCTCGCCGCGTGGCACCAGCCGCTCGACGGCGCGCGCACTGTCAGGTAAGGTCGTCCGTCGAGCGGCGGCCCAGCGCAGATACCACCAGCCGTTCCAGAGCAGACAGGCCGTGAGCAGCAGCGCAGGTCCGTAGCGCATGAGTGATTGAAAATATTGAAAATATTGATTATCGGCATGAGCCACTGCAAACACTGCTAGGACCACGAGCGCTGGCAGCACCAGCGTATAGTAGCGCGGCGGGCTGTACGGCATCAGCAGCAAGCCCGCGCCGCACAGCGCCCAGGCCAGCGCCAGCGCGACCGATGGCGCTAGCGATCGATCGCGCCAGGCCAGCAGCGCCTTGAACGTGCCCGCCAGCGCGACGCCCAGCAACACTGGTGTCTGGCCCCAGATGTACGTCGAGCGAATGTTGCGTCCAAAGACCTGAAGCGCCTCTTGCAGCGTTTGGGGAACGCGATCGGCGGCGTAGAACTGATTATAGGCCGTCAGCTCGCCGCGATGCGGCAGATACCAGATCAGGCCATACAGGCCCAGCGCCAGCGCCAGACCGAGCAGGTAGCCGACCGCGATCGGCCAGCGCGTCCAGCGCCGATTGAGCAGCAGCAGCGCCAGCAGCGGCACCGGCAGCCAGATCAACGCCAGCGATTTCCAGACACACGCCAGCGCGGCACAGGCTCCACATCCGATCGACCACCACGCGCTGCCGCCCAGCGCGCGCCGCCAGCACCAGGCCGCCGCCACCAGCCACGCGACCATGCTCGGCTCCAGCAGGCCCAGGCGGCTGTACTGAAGCCAAAAATAATCCAGCCCCCACAGGCTCGCTCCCAGCAGCGCCCAGCGCGGCCCCCAGTCGGAGCGCAGCAAGCTCCAGAACAGCAGCAGCGCGACCGTGGCGAAGACGATGCTGATCAGCCGGACCTGCACGAATCCGACGCCGAAGAGCGAGAATACGACGAAGGCCAGGCCGTCGAAGAGCGGACTGACCAGCCGGTTGTCCCACTCGTTGGTGCGCGCTATGCCGAACAACACGCGGTTGCGCGCGGCGTGGCTGTACAGCCCCTCGTCGGTGAAGGGCGCGCCGCTCCAGGTCAGCGTTGTAGCCGCGTCGGCATCGATCCACAGCAGCCGCAGCAGCAGCGCCAGACCAAGCACCAGCAGCAGACCGAGCCGCCAGAGAGTGGCCTGTGTGCGCGACGCGGCGCTGCCCGACGCGGCGATCGACGATGTATTGTGGGAAAACATGACGGATTAAGTGAGGTCGCCGGACGGGGTAATATTGGCAGCCGACTTGGTCTGCTGCTGATGAGCCGCGAGCATATCCTCGATCCGCGCCACGACCATATCGATCGCGATCGAGTTCAGGCCGCCGCGCGGGATAATGATGTCGGCGTAGCGCTTGGACGGCTCCACGAATTCCAGATGCATCGGACGCACCGTGTGGAGATACTGCTCGATCACCGACTCCATCGACCGACCGCGCTCACGAATATCGCGCTGGAAGCGACGGATAAAGCGCATGTCGGCGTCGGCATCCACATAAATCTTGATGTCCATCCGCTCGCGCAGCGCTTTGTCGGCAAAGATCAGAATGCCCTCGACCATAATCACCGGCTGCGGCTGGACCAGGTGCGTCTCCGGCTTGCGATTATGTCTTGTGAAATCGTAGATCGGCACCTCGACCGCCTGGCCGCTGCACAGCGCGTCCAGATGCGCGATCAACAGCTCGTTATCCAACGAGTCGGGATGGTCGAAATTGACCCTGGCGCGCTCCTCCAGCGATAGATGCGACAGCTCACGGTAGTACGAGTCGTGCTCGATATAGGCGATCCGCGCCGATCCGACCCGCTGCAAAATCGCCCGCGATACTGTGGTCTTGCCCGAACCCGTCCCACCGGCCACGCCAATAATGATCGGATGTTGCATACTCTTCACACTAGGTTTCAAGCTCAAAGTTTCAAGTTCAACGTTGCGAGTTTCAAGTTCAACGTTTCAAGTTCTCGGCCTGTTCCCTGGTTCCCTTGTTCTTTCGTCAAATTGTAACATACGTCATCGTGCGCCTACTCAACGGAGGCGCTACAAAGGGTATGGTGGCGCTTAAACCAACCGAACCCCGGCATACGCCAGGGTCCGGTAGATCGTAGGATGGGATGTGCGGCTTAGCGTCGCCCGACGTTCTCGATCGTCTTCGCCATCGCAGGGCCTTGCGAAGGTGCCGGAGACTTCGTCTCCTGCTGCTGCGCGGGACGCTTTGCGGCCTGCTGCACGGCCTCACGGCGTTTGCGGCCCAGGGATTCTAGATCGGTGTCGCGCTCGTAGTAGAACGACAGGTCCTCACCATAGCGATCGTTGCCGTTAAAGGCTACCAACACGCGGCTGCCCTGGGGGATGCCACCGGAAGCCAGCAGATCGGCCAGCGGCGCGTCGATGTCTTTCAGCATGCGGGCGCGGAGCGGACGCGCGCCAAAGGTGGGGTTGTAGCCTCGGTGCAGGATATAATCTTTCGCGGCTTCGCTCACCGCCACTTTGATGCCGTAGGTCAGATATTGCTCGTTGGCCTCGTCGAGCATCCGATCGAAGATGCGGCTCATGGTGGCGCTGGAGAGCGGGCGGAACGCGATGATCTCGTCGATGCGGTTGATCCACTCAGGCCGGAAGTGACGCTGCAACGCCTCGAAGCCGATCTGATAGATCTGCTGACCGGTCGCCTCCATGTCCTGGCGCGTCGACTTGAAGCCAATGTTGCGCTTGTCGAGATAGTCGACCATCTCTTTCGCGCCGACGTTGGTCGTCATGATCAGGATCGAGTTGCGGAACGAAACCGTGCGCGCGCTGTTGAGCAGCGTGACCTCGCCGTCCTCCATGATCTGGAGCAGCAGGTTCCACAGCTCGGCGGTGCCTTTCTCGATCTCGTCGAAGAGCACGACGCTGTTTTCCATCTCGATCACGTCGGGATCGAGCAGCGGCTTCTGGTCGCGGCCAACGTAGCTCGGCGGCGCGCCGACCAGCGCTGAAACCTCGTGGCCCTGGCTAAACAGCGAACAGTCGATCTTGAGGAAGCCGCCACCTGCGGGATGTAGCCGCTGCGCAAGGCGCTTGGCACACTCGCTCTTACCGACACCTGTGGGACCAAGGAACATCAGGTTGACCAGCGGACGGTTGCGATTACCGGCGGCAAAGCCAAAGCGAGCACGGTTCAACGCCCGAATAACACTTTCGATCGCCCGGTTCTGACCAAAGATCGCCGCGCGCAGGTCCTGTTCGATCTCATCTAGCGGGTTGGCGGTGCCGCGTGTGGCAAGCTGCATTCCATCGGGTATGGGGTCGCTGGAGATTGGGGCGAGTTGGTGAGCGGTGCTCATGGGAGGGACCTCCTGACGAAACAACAAGAGCAAAATGTACTGGGGGCTACATAGAGGCGCTTGAGGAAGGCAGGTCAGGTGTTGCGGGCGCCCTTGTAGAAATGTTATGGTGCCATAATACCGAGAACCGTGCCAAGATGCAAACCCACTTAGTCCCAACCCTCTCTGCCACCCGGTTAGTACCTACCCCCGACTTTTGGTTTAGGTAATGTAAAAAGCCCCGACGGGCTGCGCCAGGGCTAGAGCGTTGTATGTGCTTGGGAGCTACTGTGCGGGAACTTTGGCCGCCACCGCCGCATCGATCGTCAGCAGGCTGCTGCTGACCCAGCCCTCGGCCTCCGGCGCGACGACCTTGTACCACTCGCCATTTGCGGTTTTTTGCGTGAGCGTCACCGTCTGCCGCGCGTGAAGCTGCCCCAGGACCGTGCCGCTCTGGACGTTGGGCCGGTAGCGAATATTGCCGCCGTTGAAGACCGTCGCCTTGAGCGGCCCGGCGTCAACTCTGGCCGGGTCCGGGGTGACGAGCGGTACTTTCGCGCTGGCCTCGGCGTCGATCTTGATCTGGTCGGCGTGCAGCCAGCCGACCTGCTCGCCCTGTTTCACGAGGAACCACTTGCTGTCGGCGCTGCGGAACATCGGCTCGAAGGTCATGCCCGTCTGCACGCTGCCGACGGGCGGGGTGCGCAGCGTGGGGCTGATCAGCATCGTTGAGTCCACGACTACCGAGAGCGTCGGCGGTCCGGCGGCGACGGGCGGCTCAGGCGTGGGCTCCGGCGTCGGCGTGGGCTCCGGCGTCGCCTCAGGGCCGAAGAATACCGCCGCCAGCTTCTCCGGCACCGTCAGCGGCGTGCTCGCCGCGATGGCATTAGCGGCATCGCCAACGGTTAGCTCGACTGTATAGCTGCCTTCACTGGTAAGCGTGCCCTGCCACGCATCTGCCCTGGTCATGCGCAGCTCGATCTTGCTGTTCCGCACGGTTGCGGTGCTCTGTTCGGGATCGGCCCAATCGGTTGCTTCTGCCCCGGACAGCAGCCGCGCGGTGACATTGGTGCCGTCCGTAACATGCTTCGTCTGGGCTTCCACAACGATCGCATCGCGGCTGACGACCTGCGCGCGCGAGACTTCAACGACCGGCGTTTCCGGCGCTTTGGCCTTGGTCTTGGGCGTTCCCGCCAGCGCCTGCCAGACGCCCCAGGTCGCGCCAAGCAGCAGCAGGATCGGCAGCAGAACCGCGCCAATCCGCGCGACCGGCGGCAAGCGGTTGAAGCGCGCCAGCGCGGTATCTTCCTCGATCGGCGGCAGCGATGTGTAATCGACCATCTGCGAAGGAATGTACGAACTGAGCGATGCTGCGTCGTCAGCAGGTTTTCGCTTGAAAGGCAGCTTCGGCATGATTGTAGGGTCCTCCAGTGTCAACACGATGAGCTATCTGCACGGCGGAGCATACCATGTGCGTTGTGCCGCAGGCATAGACCACAGGCAGACATCGCGCTAGCCGCAACTCCTACAATCTGTCGGGACTCTCTTCGACAGGCGGTAGGAGATGCGGTACCATGCGGCCATGCGAAGCACTGCTCGACGAATCCTTGATCTGCTGGCGCTGCTGGTGCTGGTAGCCTACGGCTGGACGGCGCACTACACCCAGCGCGGCGCGGCAGATCCCATCTGGACGGCGATCCAGCAGCGCGGCGTGCTGCGCGTGGGCACCGATCCCGGCTTCAGGCCCTTCGCCGAAGAGCGCGACGGACGTTTCCAGGGCTATGACATCGATCTGGTGCGCGAGCTAGCGCGGCGCATCGGTGTGCGCGTCGAGTTCGTGGCGGTCGGCTACGATGCGCTGTATGACGCGCTAAGCACCCGCCGCGTCGATCTGCTGGCTGCGGCGCTGCCGCTCGCGCCTGAGCAGGGCTGGCGCGCGCGCTTCTCGACGCCCTATCTCAACGCGGGGCAGGCGATCGTCGCGCGCAAGGGAGCGGGCATCACCAAAGCAGCCGATCTCGATGGTCGCGTGGTCGGCGCGGCGCTGGGCAGCGAGGGCGACACCCTGGCGCGCAAGCTTCAGCGCGACCTCCCGGCGATGACCGTAGACTCCAGCTTCGACTCGCCAGCGGCGGCGCTCGACACGCTGGCTGCCGGGCGCATCGACGCGGTGCTGACCGATACGATCAGCGCGCTCAGCGCCGCGCCCGCGCATCCTGGCCTGGGCATCGCGCATGTGCTGACCTTCGAGCCCTACGTGCTGGCGATGCCGGTCGAAGCCTACCAGCTTGAGCAGGCGATCAACCGCGCGCTGGAGGAGATGCGTCGCGAGCAGGTCTTTGATCGGCTCAACGCGCAGTGGTTCCGGCCTGAGTTTGTGAGGTGAGGGACGGTTACGCGGTCTGCACAGTGCGTGGTGGTGTATTAGGTAGGTATCGACTACACTCCTGGTTCGACATCTTAAGACCGCTTAGCGACGTTGGTCGCGGCGACATAGTCTACAGCAAGCAAGCTTACCATATACGGGTGATCCTGTAGGCATCGAGCTTGGTATCACGGCTAAGAATTGGCATCTGCTCAACGATGGCTTGAGCGATGATGAGCCGATCAAATGGGGCGCGGTGATCACCTAGTGGAAATGGGAGGGTTGCGACTGTTGCCATATGATCTGTATTCAACCCCAACACCATAAATCCGTTGAGTCGCAATTGTTGTGGAATAAAGGGATCAAACGATTGCTGAAGGACAAGTTTTCCCAGACTTACCTTAATCGCTATCTCCTACAAACTGGCAATACTAATGTACGACGTATTTGCTTCGGCCTCAATATACGCCCGTGCATCACCGCTTAGTTTCAAACTACCGTCAATGAACCATAGGAACGTGTGCGTATCGAGTAATAGGTTCATCGCATGTACTCATCGAAGTCGGCAAGTGGCGCATCAAAGTCGTCAGCCATCTGGATTTGACCACGAGCGCTGCCAAACTTTGGGCGATGTATCGGCTGTAATACTGGGACGAGCTGAACCTGCTGCCCATCCTTCGTGATCACCACGGTTTCACCGCTAATTGCGGCTTCAACTAAATCGACAAGGTGCGCTTGTGCTTCATCGAGAGTCACTGCCTGCATAACAAACCACCTTACAAACATCAGAGCCTTGCAGCAGTTTAGCATAGCAAGTGGTTTACCCGAAGCTGGATCGATGCGACGACCCGCCGCACAACAAACACGAGCGGCGCGTCGGCACCGCCCGCGACAAAACGGTTGAACCGGCTGCTCAGGTTCCGTAGTAGCTGTAGGTATCCTCGCCCTTGACATCCGTCAGAACCACGCCGACGACGTTCGCGTTGACTTTATCGAGCAGCCGCCGCGCCTCACGCGCCCGATCGCGCTTGGTCGCTCCGGCGCGAAAGACCAGCAGCACACCATCGACCTTGGTCGCCAGCACTGCCGCATCGGTGACGGCGTTGACCGGCGGCGTGTCGAAGAGCACGATGTCGGCGTGCTCGCGGAGCTGCGCGATCACTGCCTCCATGCGCTTCGAGCCTAGAATATCGGCGGGACGCGGCGGCAGCGGGCCGCTCGTCAGCACCAGCAGGCCGGGCACCTCGGTCTTCTGCGCGGGCATACGGCTGTTTTCTTGCAACATCAGGCTAGTCAGGCCCTCCTCGTTGGGCAGGCCAAACATCGTATGCAGCGACGGACGACGCAGGTCGCAATCGACCAGAATCACGCGCTGCTCGGCCTGCGCCATCGTCACCGCCAGATTAGCGATCGTCGTGCTTTTGCCCTCGTCAGGCGCGGTGCTCGTGGCGAGGATCGTCCGCAGCGGCTTATCCAGGCTCGAAAATTGAATATTCGTGCGCAGCGCGCGGTACGCCTCCGCAGCCGGTGAGCGCGGATCGCGCAGCGCGATCAACTGCGTCGCTGTGTTTGTAACAGTATTCGTCATATCAACTCACTTTTCCAAGTTTCAAGTTCCAAGTTTCAAGTTCCAAGTTGCGGATTCTTTGAACTTTAAACGTTGAACCTGGCTCTTGATCCTCGCTTTGTTCCCTTGCTTCTTTTGTTCCTTTGTTCTTTCGTTCCCACACCCCCGGCCTGACGGCGGCCTAGCCTTTAGCACCCTTGACCACCGGAATCGCCCCGACAACCTCCAGCCCCAGCTCCTCTATGTCGGCGCGGCGGTGAACGGTCTGGTCCAGATAGTGCCGCAGGAACGCCAGGCCAACCGCCAGCAAGAAGGCCAGCAGCGTGCGAACAATCAGATCCAGCGCCAGGCCGATCGCGCCACCGGCCCGCCCGGCACGCTGCGGCTGGTCGAGCACGGCCACGCTCAACTGGCCCGAATCGCTGCGGTTCCAGTAGCCCAGCCCTTTTTGCTCAAGCATCGCGACGACACCCTGCGCGATCCACTCGGCGTGCTGCCGGTCGTTCGCTTCGACCTCGACCGTCACGGCGCGGTGCGTGCGCTCGGCAGCCAGCCCGCTACGAATATCCTCGACCGCCACATCGGCATTGTGCTGCTGCCTGATCCACGCCGCGATGTCTTGCGCGAAGGTCTGGGTCTGCACCAGCTGGAGCATATCATCGACGATATACTCGGAGGCCGCCCAACTGTTGAAATTGTTGTAGTCGGGCAGCACCACCGACGGCTCGTTGGTCGCCAGCGGCTTCTGCGTGACGAACATCGTTACCTGCGTGGCATAGCGCGCTGGCAGCAGAAAGGTGGCCGCCACCGTCGCCAGCGCAACCAGCAGCGGCAGGCCGACGACCAGCGGCCAGGAGCGGCGCAGAATGGCAAAATAATGCCGAAGTTCCATAGAAAGCTACACCTCAATCACAACTCACGAATCAAGCACACCTGTCTCAGCCGGCACCGCGCCCACCTGCTGCTCGATCACGTCCATGATCCGCGCTTTGAAGCGCTCGCGGCTGAACTGCTCGGCGTGACGCCGAATCGTCAGGGCATCGAACCGCAGCGTGCGGCTCTGGGCCAGCGCCACCGCCAGCGCGGCGGCGGTCTGCTCATAGAAGAAGCAGCCCGTCACGCCCTCGATCACCGTCTCGCGCACGCCGCCCGCCGCGTAGGCGATCACCGGACGGCCAGCGGCCATCGCCTCGACCGGCTGAATCCCGGCGTCTTCATCGCCCGCCGTAATATAGGCCCGGCAGCGACGGTAGAGATCCTGAAGCTCGGCATCGCTCACACGGCCCACAAAGCGCACGTTCGGACCGGCCAGCGCCTCAAGCTTTGGCTGATCGCGGCCAGACCCAAAGACGACCAGCGGCAGCTTGAGCGCGGTACATGCCTGGACGACCAGATCGATGCGTTTGTATGGCACGAAGCGACCGCCCGTGAGATAAAAATCTTCCGGCTCTGCTGCGACGTAAGGCGCGAGATCGACCGGCGGGGGGATGACGGCGGCAGAGCGCCGATAGTAGCGCTGGATGCGCCCGGCGACCTCGCGCGAGTTGGCGATAAACGCATCCACGCGCTGCGACGAGACAACATCCCAGGTTCGCAGATACGTCAGCAGCAGCGAGAGCGCCTGGCTGGCGCAGCCGCCGATCGACTCGCGTTCGAGGTAGCTGCCAGTCCGCCAGCCAAAGCGCATCGGCGTATGGCAGTAGCACACGTGCGCCGCTCCTGGCCGGGGGATGATCCCTTTGGCGTAGGCGCTCGACGAACTCAGGATCAGATCGTAGGCGCTCAGATCGAACGACTCGAACGCGCTGGGATAGAGCAGAAAATATTTCCGAAAATGCTTGCGCCAGCCCGGCATCCTCTGCATCCACGACGTACGAATATCCCAATCCCGGTAGTGGGCTGGCATCGCCGTCGGATCGTAGATCGAAGTATAGACCGGAGCATCGGGAAACAGCTCGTGCAGAGCTTCGAGCACACGCTCTGCGCCGCCGTACTGGTTGAGATAGTCATGGACTACCGCTACACGTCCGTATGGTTTCACAGCGAGCGATGATAGCATGGGATCAGACGCGCGGCAAGCATCGCCTGCCGCCGATCGTATTTTCTGCCCCCTGGTTTGGACATTCACCTCGGCCTCATCGCGGTCTAGCACACTTCTTGCTAAACTCAGCCGCCGTCAGCGCAATAAATATTGGTAAATGCGAATGGACAGCTACAGAGGAAGGCGAAGGTTGAGCTATGTTTGATTACCTGATCGTCGGAGCGGGATTTGCAGGGAGCGTGCTGGCCGAACGACTTGCCAGCGGAGCCAACAAAAAAGTCTTGATCTGCGACGTGCGGAATCATATCGGGGGCAATGCCTATGATTGCTACGACGATGCTGGCGTTCTGATTCACAAATACGGCCCGCATATCTTTCACACCAACTCGCGTGATGTCTTCGAGTACCTGTCGCGCTTCACCGCATGGCGACAGTACCAGCACCGCGTGCGCGCCTGTGTCGATGGGCAGCTCGTGCCGATGCCGATCAACCTGGATACGATCAATCAGCTCTATGGCCTGAATCTGACCGCCTTTCAGCTTGACGAGTTTTTCGCATCCGTGGCCGAGCCGCGCGATCAGATCCGCACCTCGGAAGATGTGGTCGTGAGCAAGGTAGGCCGCGAGCTGTACGAGAAGTTCTTTCGGGGCTATACCCGCAAGCAGTGGGGCCTCGATCCCTCAGAGCTGGATGCCTCGGTAACGGCGCGCGTGCCAACCCGCACCAATCGTGACGATCGCTACTTTACCGACAGCTACCAGGCCATGCCGCTGCACGGATATACGCGCATGTTCGAGCGGATGCTGGATCATCCGAACATCAAGATCATGCTCAACACCGACTACCGCGAGATCGAGGGCTTCATCCCGTATCGCCAGATGATCTACACCGGCCCAATCGATGCCTTCTTCGCCGACCGATTCGGCAAGCTGCCGTATCGCTCGCTGGAGTTCAAGTTCGAGACGCACGACACGCAGGTCTATCAGCCCGCGCCGGTGATCAACTATCCCAACGACTACGCCTACACGCGCATCACCGAGTTCAAGTACCTTACGGGCCAGGTCCATCCCAAGACCAGCATCGTGTACGAGTTTCCGCAGGCCGAATGCGATCCGTACTATCCGGTGCCGCGTCCTGAGAACGCCAAGATGTACGATCAGTACAGGGCGCTGGCCGAGACGACGCCCGGCGTGCATTTCGTGGGGCGGCTGGCGACATACAAGTACTACAATATGGATCAGGTGGTGGCCCAGGCGCTCAAGGTCTATCGTAACATCACCAGCCATAACGGCGATCAGCGTGAGGCCGTGCGTGGCACCAAGGTCTTCCGCACCACGGCGGCGGTCGCCACACATAGGAACGGGAACGGCAACGGCCACACGTAAGCGCACGCTCCGCATACGGACGCCGAAGAGGCTGCTCAGGCATGAATCTGTTCGGCGTCCCGCTGCATCCACCTGCCCGAATCTCGGTCGGCCACCTGGTCGTTTTGGCGGCTTGATCGACGGCGCGAATCGACGTACACTCAAGCCATGCTTGACCTGAACACATCCAAAGGCACACACATCGCTGAGCGCCTGCGCACCGAGCCGATCATCTGGCTCAGCACAACCCGGCCCGATGGCCGTCCACATCTGGTGCCGGTCTGGTTTCTGTGGGAAGATCAGACGATGCTGATCTTCAGCAAGCCGGACAACCAGAAGATTCGCAACCTGCGGCACAATCCGAGCGTGATGCTCGCCCTTGAGGCCGCCGATCAGGGCGAGGATGTTGTTTTGCTCGAAGGGCGGGCCACGCTGCTGGACGAGCCGACGAGCACGCTGATGTCGGCGGCGTACGTCGAGAAGTATGCAAAGTTGATCGCTCGTATGCAGTGGAAGCCTGAGGAGATGGCTGCCGAGTACTCGCAGGCGATCCGCGTCGATCTGACGCGCCTGATCTCGTGGTGAGACGTGGAACACCGAGGATTAAAGGTTCAGCCCTAGCGCCTGCATCAGCCCGGCGCTGAGCGCAAAGCAGCACCAGAACGTAAGCAGGGCGACCAATCCAACACCCGCCGCGAGGCCGATGGCGAGCCAGCGCTGGCGGCCTTGCGTCGTTTCGGCGCGCGTTTGCAGCCGATCGAAGACCACGTAGCAGCCGTACATCGTGAAGGCGCAGATCGCGACACCGCCGCCAAGCAGCACCGCGAGCCAGCCGGATTGTCCCGCGCTACCGGGCGTCTCCGGCCTCGCCAGATTCGAGATGCGCTGTTGTGTCGGCAAGCTGCACCAGCACCCAGCCCCGCACGCTGTTGATCAGCCAGATTCGCTCGGCGCTGGCAAGATCGGCGCGTGTCAGGATGCGCTCGTGGATCGCTCCCCGCACCAGCAGCTCGGCGCGCAATGTTCCGGCCAGCAGACCGCTCTCCCGTGGCGGCGTGTAGCACGTGCCAGCCTGATCGATCACCAGATTACCGATCGTAAACTCGGTCAGCTCGTCTTGCTCGTTCCACAATAGCACATCGAACATACCGGGATGCGGCTGTCGTCGCTGCTCGTAGGCCGAGCGCCGCGTGGTTTTGTGGAGCAGCCAGCGATCATGTCGATCGATCGGCGTATCCGCCAGGACGAACCGCAGCGGCGGCGCGGGCAGCGGCGGCAGCGCGGCACTCTCGACGCGCGGCGCTCCGTCCTGAGATACGAGCAGGCGCACCCGGCGCAACTCATGCGGGAAGCGATCCCGGTGCTCGTCGAGCGCGGCCCGGACAACCGGCAGCGCAAGCGGAATGCCGAAGTAGCGCGCCGAATGTGCCAGGCGATCGAGGTGACACTCCAGCAGGCTGTACTCGCCGCGCTCAAGCCGCAGCGTTTCGAGCAGCTCGAAGCGCGCAGATTCCACTGTAGCCATCTGTAGTCGCTCCATCGGTCGCACGGCCTTCGATTGTACGCGCCACTATGGTACACGATCGGCATAACGATAGCTGGAGCGCATCGTTGCCATAGCAAACAGCAATCGCGCCACCTATTGACATTGTTACAAATGTCACATATGATCGATCCATAGTCACCAAAAGGAGGTGTCTATGGCAACAGCGGCAGTAGCTCCACTCACGCTGCCCGGACCGCGCCATATCCCGCTGCTTGGCTGGCGCGGATATGCCATATCGTTCTACAACGATCCGATCGCCTACATGCGCAGGATACGACGGACGTACGGCAACATCGTCGGCTGGGAGCGCAATCATCCCAACGTGGCCTTTGCGTTCGGCCCTGAGTACAACCGGCTGCTCTTGAGCGATCAGCAGCTCTTCTTCTCCGATCCCTTCGGCGATCTGCCCGCGCCGCCCGACTCGCCGCTGCTCACGCTGCGCTCCGGCCTGCTCAATATGAACGGCGAGAAGCACAAGCAGCAGCGACGCTTGATGCTGCCCGCCTTCCATCGAAAGCACGTCGAAAGCTACCACGACGACATGGTCGCGCTCACGCAGCGGATGCTCGGCCAATGGCGCGAAGGGCAGCAGCTCGATCTTGCGGCTGAGATGCAGCGGCTAACCATGTCGATCGCCACCAAAACGCTCTTTGGCCTCGACGTGCCGCCGAATGCCGCGAGTATCGGCGGCTTGATCAAGCGCATTCTGACCCTAGTCACCTCCTCGTCGGTCTACTTGCTGCCCTATAACCTGCCGGGAACACCTTACCGCGAGGTGCTGCGGGTGGCCGAGCAGCTAGAGGCCACGATTCGGGGGATGATCGCCGAGAAGCGCGCCCGGCTCTCCGAGCACAACGATGTCCTGACGATGCTGATCCATGCGCGCGACGAGGACGGCGCTGCCATGAGCGATGTCGAGCTGGTGGCACAGGCATATACCCTGTTCCTTGCCGGACACGAAACCAGCTCCAATGCCCTGACCTGGACGCTCTTTCTGCTCTCGCAGCATCCGCGCGTCCTCGACGATCTGCGGACGGAGCTGGCTGACGTGCTCCACGGCGAGCCGCCGACCGTTGAGCAGGTGAGCCAACTGCCGCTGCTTGAGCGCGTGATCAAGGAGAGTATGCGCCTGCTGCCGCCCGCCAGCTTTGGCGCGCGGATCAGCACCGCGCCGTTCAGCCTGGGACCGTACGATATGCCCAAGGATTCGGTGATCTTGTTCAGCCAGTACATGACCCATCACATGCCAGAGATCTACTCGGAGCCGGAGCGCTTCCTGCCGGAGCGCTGGGAGCGCATCACGCCCTCGCTCTACGAATACCTGCCGTTCGGCGCGGGCGGGCGTATGTGCATCGGCGCGAGCTTCGCCATGACCGAGATCAAGATCGTGCTGGCGCTGCTGCTGCAACGCTACGGGTTGATGCTGGCACCTAACGCCCGCATCGATCGGCTGCTCAAGGTGACACTTGGGCCAAAGCACGGCATGCCGATGGTCGTGCTGCCCACAAACCGCCCGGTACCACGTATCACCGCGCGCGGTAATATTCGTGAGATGGTCGATCTGACGCCGAGCGCCTGAGCGGAAACACCTTGCTCCACACGCTATGCGGGCCTGATCATGGTTGTGATCAGGCCCGCCTGTGCGTCGACGTGCGTAGCGGCTACGGACGAGGCCACGCACAGTGGATGTGGGTCGAGTGTCCGGCATCGCCAGGACCAAGCACCTCGGTCGCGCCATTGTCGCGACAGCGCTGCATAAAGTTGCTCACGGTCGTCGTGCGCGAGCTGAACTTCGAGCCGTTGATCATGTCCACGTCGAAGGCCACGCCCACATAGTGCCGCGAGGTCGAGCTATGGTCGCCGCCCGCGATCTCGGTGACACGATAGGTATAGCCGTAGGTATTCGCCAGCTTATCCATCGTGCTCAGCATCGACGTGCTGAGATACACATAGGTGCGGCCTACGTCGCTGTAGCTGCTCGTCTTGGCCGCCAGACCGTTGGACGTATCTACGATATTCTGGTAGGCCGTCGACTCCGGATCATAGACGCCCGATGGATGCGAGGTCAGCAGCGAGATCCGGCTGTTGTTGCGGATCTGCGCGGCAAGCTCAGCCCGACCAGACGCGCCGCCGGAGGTCAGTGAAGACCAGGTGGCCGGGCCAATGATGCCGTCTTGATCCAGGCCGTGCTTGCTCTGGTAGTCTCGTGTGGCGCTATCCGTGCCGGGACCGAAGACGCCGTCGACTGTCAGGCCGTAGCCGTACTTGTTCAACTGGCGCTGCGCTGCCTTGACGGCCTCGCCGGAGTCGCCGTAGCGCACGGTGAGCACCAGCGCCTCCCAGGTGTTCGGTCCAACGATGCCATCGTCGACCAGGCCCCTGGACCACTGGAACGATCTGACCTGATTATGAGTAATATCGCCGAAATAGCCGTCGGCGGTCAGCGTGTAGCCGTGGGCGTTGAGCAGGTGTTGGATCGTAAAGACATTCGCGCCACTATCGCCCAGCCTATGCGTCGGCCACGAGAGCGCAAATGTCGTCGTGGGAGCGCTCAACAGCGCAAACAGTGCCAGACCAAACGCGATATATAGGATACGACGCATAATCTCCCTCCTTAGAATAACGATTACGAACGATCCTTGCGGACATACGTAATCGGTTTTCCATATCGCGGCCCATGACACAATGCTATATCGTATGAGCAACAGCGTTCTGTGCAAGATTAGAAGCTGTTATATCATCAGAAAAGCCAGGCACCGCAACATCATCATATATCTTGATATTCGACTGTTCTGCTATCCCTCCCTTCCAGGTATGTTAACGGCGATGATTACATGCTATGCATATTCTTTTCTTCTATATCGATCATACAATTGCTTCGCTCATATCAACACAATGAACGATACAACCTACAACTTACCGATACCTGAGCATTATTCAGTAAGCTATATCGCAATAATCATCACATTCTCGCAAGCATATTCCGTACCATGATATTCTCATCGGTGATCGCAATCGATTTATATCGAAGATTATCACGAATCGCCGAGGGCAATCGCCACATATCGCTTTATGTAAACCTCTACATATATCCTTTCTGACCATGATGATGAGCATCGCGATTGTCATACACAGATATGCATGGTTGTTGAATGTAGCAGAGAACTACGACTGAGAATAAAAATTCCGACTATAGATCCTGATCATGTCTACAAATCTCAGCATATCAACAACAAACGAGACACGTCCAATCATATCAATGACTGAACGTGTCTCATGCTGCCGATGCAGGCAGCGTTTGGTTAAGTTTGCGTCAGCTTATGCGCAGCCAGGCGCGGCGGATCGGCGTAGCGGCTCGCGCTAGCAATCGTACAGGCTGTTGGGATGAATCTTCTCGCAGTAGCGAATATGCAGGTGATTATCATGGTTGGCGTACTGCGTCGTGAGGCCCTCGCTGATCAACTGCGGATCGTTGAAGTAGATCACCTTGATATGGCCGGGCGCGGCGTTGCGGATCGCCCTGACCAGCTCACGGGTCGCCGCGCGATCGTAGGCCGACGATTGCCAGGTAATACGGGTGCCGGTGCATTGGGCGTTGTCGGTGCGAATCGGCCACACATCCACGTCCAGGCCAACCTCGTGGCTGGCATGGCCGGCAATGTCGCCGCCGTGCTCCCTGCTCACATCGCCGACCGGCACGCGGCCCTGGCCCAGCCCAATGAACGCATTGGCCGCCGCCTCAAGCTGCCCGATCGCCGCGCCGGTGCCCCAGTTTGCCAGGCCGTTGGCGTCGGGATCTTGATCACACATGCTGGTGCCCCAGTTGGGATAGTCGTAGTGCCAGACCAGATTCTTCCACGTTGTCGGGCCGACGATGCCGTCGACCGCCAGACCGGCATGGCTCTGGAAATTACGCACGGCGGCATCAGTGCCTGAGCCGAAAACGCCGTCTACGGACAGCCCCGCGCGATTCTTCTCGTTCAGCAGCAGTTGCAGCGCTTTGACGGCGTTGCCGGTGCTGCCGTTGCGCACCGTCGGCGTCAGCGCGTCCCAGGTCGCCGGTCCGACGATCCCATCCACCGCCAATCCCCGCGACGACTGAAAGCTCTTGACCGCGCTATCAGTGCCGGAGCCGAAGATGCCGTCAGCGCTGATGTTCAGCAGCAGTTGGATCGCCTTAACGTCGACGCCGCGATTACCGATGCTCTGGGTGGGGAAAAAGGCGCTGGAAAAAGCCCGCGCTGGCAGCGTGCCGCCCAGCACGATCATGCCGAGCAGTGCCAGCATCAGGATCTTGTTGCGCACCGAACGCAACGAAGCGCGTGGTGTCATGGTTGTTCCTCCGTCATGTTCCGGGTTTCGATTTCCAAGTTCCACATTTGTTTTCTTGTTCTCTGGTGCTTTCGTGTGGTTCTCAGCTCGTGGTTCGCCGCCTGTCGGCGCGCTAGCTCACCAGCGCATTCCAGGTGTTTGGACCGACGACGCCGTCGACCGTCAGGCCGCGCGAGGTCTGGAAGCTCTTGACCGCGCTCTCAGTGCCCGCTCCAAAGATGCCGTCGATCACCAGGCTATAGCCTTTGGAAACCAGTTGACTCTGGATCGCGCGAGTAGGATCGCCCGTGTCGCCGCGCCGCGTCGTGATGATCAGCGACTCCCAGGTCATCGCGCCGACGATCCCATCCGAGGTAATACCCACCGAGGTCTGGAAGCTCCTGACCGCGCTCTCGGTGCCTGACCCAAAGATGCCGTCGATCGTCAGGCTGTAGCCCCGGTGGCGCAGGAGATACTGGATCGTCTTGACGCGCTCGCCGGTGTCGCCGCGCTGCACGATCGGCCAGACGCGCGAGCCACCGCCGCCACCGAGGCGCGCCGCGACATCGCTGCGCAGCTTCGGCAACATCGCATAGAGCTGATCGCCTGGGCACTGCGTGGCATTAAAATCGCGATGGCCGTAGATCTGGGAGCTGGGAATGTCGTACTGCTGGCAGATATAGGCGCACAGCGCGACAAGCTGATTGTAGAGCACCTGCGGCGGCTGGACCGAGGTGTACGTGCCCTCGTTCTCGATGCCGACCGCAACATCGTTCTGGCCGTCGCAGTGGGCGCCTCGGACGTGCGACGTGCCGCCGCGCAGCACCTCAAGGCTGCGGTGGCGTCCCTCCATCACATAGCCGCCCCGGCTAATCGTAAACTGCTGCCCGCTGTCGATCCAGCCGCGATTGAAGTGACTCTGCTGGATGTTGCGCGCCAGTTGATAGGCATGGGAGAGCGAGTAGTCGGTAGAGTTCGAGCCTGCCGTATGATGCACAAGAATCTTGGTTGGACGTGTGCTGAGGACGGTGATCGGCTCTTTGGGCGGCTGCGCGCCCCAGGTGCTACAGCTTGCGATGGTGGGCGAAGTGACCGCAGCTTCGACGACGGGCGCAAAGCGGAGTTCGATCCCGCCCATCAGAATGCTAGTGCCGACACCCAAGGCAGCCTTGAGGAACGAGCGGCGTGGAACAGAGTTGTGCGATTCCGACATAGATAGCTCCCATTGACAGCAACAAACATGCGGTTGAGCAGATGCTACGATGGCCCCCAACCGAAGCGATAGAACAGCGCGCATCCCGAAGCCTGGGCAGCGAGTAGCCGACGGATGATGAGCATCGAAGGATTGTGTGGCGCCAGAACATCAGATACGATTCCACCAGATCGTTGCCCCTGCGCTGGACACCTATCCGTCTAGCCCAACTCCGCCTTGCTCCATCTGATGAGCGGAACGATTGCAGCGAGAGGTGTGGGAGGCCATGTACTTCGTTTTAACCAAAATTATACCTGTCGGATCTAAAAGAGATCTGAATAAATGGTAGAAAGATCTAAATAATAGCTTGAAAAATTCTTTAAAAAATCTTAAGATAGACAGGAGACAACAGCAGCACACTTTGTAGATCGGAGCGCACGCTCGTGCTGATTGGCCGTCAAGCCTGGGGCGTGAGGGTATACTCCCAAACCTCCCCTTGCCGGTGGAGAATCGGCTATTTTCCGAAGATGCACCGTGATTCCGCACAAAGCCTAGCGTTGCTGAATATGGCAGGTTAATCCCTCGTCAGGTAGGTAGTTGCCACCGCGCGACCCACACACTCCCCCCTTGTCGCCGGTGACAGTCGAACACTGCCCAGGAGAGCTTAGGGTGTAGCCTTCCTCAATCAAACATGTCTTCCAGAGCTTGTCGTCCGATCGTGCTGTAGCGACGTTGAAACATCACCGTTTCACGAACCGCACCATCGGTTTAGAGTCGGCCATGTGTTGGACTAGGAGCAGTCTTATGGTATCTCGACAGCAACGTGTACTCGTCGCCGAGGCTGATCACGCCCTCCTGATGTTATTGTGTCGGCATCTCGAAGCGCAGGGCTTCCGCGTACTGCGCGCTGCCGATGGTTTCCAGGCGCTTGCGCTGTGGGAGCAAGAAGAGCCGGATCTGGTTATTCTCGCATCCCAGCTTCCGCAGATCGACGGCATGGAGCTGTGCCGTCAGATTCGCCAGCACTCGATGGTCCCCTTGATGATCATCGCGGAGCCGAGCAGCACGATGCGTAAAGTGGCCGCGCTGCGGCTTGGGGCCGACGACTACCTGACGATACCGATTGGTGAGGAAGAATTCCTGGCGCGTGTCGAAGCATTGCTGCGCCGGGCCGGATACTGGGAGCGGCACGCGCAATCGCAGGTCTTGCACTGCGGTAGCCTGGAGATCGACTTTCAGAATCACCGTCTGATGCGCGATGGAGCGGAGGTACGACTCACGCCGACCGAGTGGGCGCTGGTGCGTGAGCTGGTGCATCACGCCGGAAACGTCCTGACTCACCGGATGCTCTTACAGCGCGTCTGGGGCGATGCGTACGGCGAAGAAAGCAGCTACCTGCACTCGTACATTCGGCGGCTGCGCTGCAAGCTGGAGCACGATCCGTCGAATCCGCGCTATATGCTGACCGAGCCGGGGATCGGCTATCGTTTTGCGCTGCCGATGAGCGCGCCGATACCGATCGAGACAGCGCCGCCTGTGCTGCCACGCGCTCATGCCGCGCCGCGCACGAGCAACCTGCCGTCGCCGACGACGTTTTTGATTGGTCGCGAAGCGGAGGTTGCCACGGCCTGCGATCTTTTGGGGCGGGGCGAGGTGCGGCTGCTGACGCTGACTGGTCCGGGCGGTGCTGGTAAGACCCGCCTGAGCTTACAGATTGCGGCTGAGGTGATCGACGAGTTCGAGCACGGCGTGACGTTCGTGGCGCTGGCGCTGGTGCGCGATCCCGCGCTGGTCGTCTCGGCGATTGCGCAGGCGCTGGCGCTGAAAGAGATCCCCGGCCAGCCGCTTCTGGAAACACTCAAGGTGCATCTTCGCCATAAACATCACCTGCTGGTGCTGGACAACTTTGAGCAGGTGACAGCCGCCGCAGCGCTGATCTCCGAGCTGCTGGCCGCAGCGCCGCAGCTCAAGATCGTGATCACCAGCCGCGCGACGCTGCATCTATACGGCGAGTACGAAGCGCCCGTGCCGCCGCTGGCGCTGCCCGATCTTTCATCACCGACACTCTCCGCGCTGGCGCAATCGCCCGCCGTGACGCTCTTCGCCGAGCGGGCACAGGCCGTCAAGTACGACTTCAAGCTGACCGACGAGAATGCCGCCGCTGTCGGCGAGATCTGCGTGCGGCTGGATGGTCTGCCGCTTGCGATCGAGCTGGCCGCAGCGCGTATCAAATGTCTTCCGCCGCAAGCGATGCTGCCGCGCCTGGATCATCGCCTGAGGCTGCTCACTGGCGGGCCGAAAGACTCGCCGCTGCGTCATCAGACGCTCCGGGCAACGATCGATTGGAGCTACGAGCTGCTGACTCCGGCTGAGCAAACCCTGTTTGTCCGGCTGAGCGTGTTCGTCGGCGGCTGCACGCTGGAGGCGGCGGAGGCGGTGTGGAGCGCGACCGAGGCAGCAGCCGAGCAGCACGCGCTCGACGTGCTGGATGGGCTTGTCTCGCTCGTGGACAAGAGCGTGCTACGGCAGGAGGAAGGCCCCGACGGCGAGCCATACTTCGTGATGCTCGAAACGATCCAGGAATATGCCCACGAGCTGCTGGCGCAGAGCGGCGGTGCGGCGGCGCTGCGGCGATCCCATGCGGCCTACTACCTCCGATTGGCGGAGCAGGCCGAGCCTGCGTTGAAAGGAGCGCAGCAGGCAAGCTGGCTGGAGCGGCTGGAGCGCGCGCATATGAATCTGCGCGCGGCGCTCACCTGGGCGCTCGAAGCCGACGAGCCCGAAACAGCCACACGCCTTTGCGCCGCGCTCTGGCGCTTCTGGTATGCCCGCGACTACATCGGGGAAGGTCGCCGCTGGCTGGATGCGGTGCTGGCCCATACCGAAGGTGTGACGCGCGCGGTACGAGCCAAAGCTCTCTGCGGCGCTGGTGTGCTGGCCTTCATTCAGGACGATTACCACCAGGCGCGGGCCTATTTTACCGAGAGCCTGATGCATCAGCGGATGGCTGGCGATAAAGAGCGGATCGCGCAGGCGCTGACCAACCTGGGCTTAATCGCCTACTGGCAGGGCGACTACCGCCAGGCGATTGGCCTGCTGGAAGAGGCGCTGGGCCTCTTCCGCCAGATCCACGATAAATACGGCATGGCGAGCACGCTGCACTACATGGGCATGGCCGTGCTCAACGAAGGCGATGACGAGCGCGCCGCGCCGCTGATCGATAAAAGCCTGGCGCTGTTCCAGGAATTGGATCACAAGATCGGCATCGCGATGGCGCTCAACTTCCAGGGCCGCAGCGCGCTCTTTCGCGGCGCGCACGCCCATGCGTCTAGGCTGCTCGAAGAAAGTCTTGCGCTGCTGCAAAAGGTCGGCAACAAATCGGGCATCGCGCGCTCTCTGACCTACCTTGGGCGGATCGCGCTCTCCAACGGCGATCACCAGCGCGCGGAGCGGCTGCTCGAAGAAAGCCTACATCTGTTCCGCGAGGTTGGCGATCGCGAGGGAATTGCTACGGCGCTCGAAGGATTGGCGGGTCTGGCTGGAGCGCGGGGCCAGGTGGTGCGGGCCGCGCAGCTTGCCGGAGCGGCGGAGGCGCTGCGTGACGCGATCAGCGCGCCGCCACAGCCTGCCGATCGTCCATACTACGAGCAGATGATCGCCAGCGTCCGCACGCAGATGGATGAAAGCTCGTTCACGGCGGCGTGGGCGTCTGGCAGGGTGATGCCTCTGGGATAGGCCGCTGTCAGGCTGCGGACGCTGCAACCTGTCGTTTCCCTGCCGCACTTCAGTGCCCACCTGGGCAGGGCGCGGTGGCACCGAATCTGCTATACTGATGCTGGAGTTATTGTGCTACATTGTGTAGAGCGCAAACCTCAATAGCTCCATGTACTTGAAGAACGTCGCCAGCACCAGCGCGCTAGGCCGCCAATGATCGGCTACCGTCTGTCGCGCGGCGTGTACGACGAGCTAGTGTGCCGACAGGCCGGGGGTGTGGGGAATACCCAACGTTTCCCTTGCTGATGTAGAATCGCAGGACCGCCTTTCCGAAAAGGTGTCTTGATTCTGCACGAGTGATCCTGGTCGTCATCGAACGGGCAAAGATGGCATGTATGGCGCTGGCAAGCAGTGTTAGCATTGTAACCATCTTTCATTAATCTTCAAGACTCCAGCGTCCGAACAGGGCACGGCGTGCCATCGCCGAACATGGACTACCAACCCAGTCGACTCATCCCCAACATAGTCCATCGATCATGCAGCAAGATCAGCGAGATCCGCTGGTCGCGTATTGCCCGGCTGCACACCAGAAAGGTAATCATCAATGCGTATCGCACAGATTGCACCGTTGTTTGAAAGCGTCCCCCCCAAGTTGTACGGCGGCACCGAGCGTGTGGTCCATGCCGTGACAGAGGAGCTGGTTCGGCGCGGCCACGACGTGACGCTCTTTGCCAGCGGCGATTCGCAGACCTCGGCCAAGCTTGTGCCGATGTGGCCCTGCGCCAGCCGTCTCGATCCACAGTCGATCGATCCGATGGCCGCGCAGGTGGCGATGCTTGAGTATGTGGTGCAGCATGCCGACGCCTTCGATATTATCCACTCACATGTGGACTATTACACGTTTCCATTCACGCGCCGCACCACCACGCCGATCCTGACGACGCTCCACGGACGGCTCGATATTCCTGAGCTACGGGCGATCTTCCGCGTGTACGGCGATGTGCCTGTCGCCAGCATTAGCAACAGCCAGCGCGAGCCGCTCCAGCACGTCGCGATCAACTGGGTCGGGACGGTCTACAACGGTATCTGCATCGAGCACTTCATCGCCAACGATCAGCCAGGCGAGTATCTCGTCTTCCTGGGCCGGATCTGTCCTGAGAAGCGGCCCGATCGCGCTGTCGAGATCGCGCGTGCCACCGGCATGCCGCTCAAAGTCGCGGCCAAGATCGATAAAGTCGATCGCGAGTACTACGAGACTCAGATCGAGCCGCTCTTTGCCGATCCGCTGGTCGAGTACGTCGGCGAGGTCGACGAGCAGGCGAAGGCGGAGCTGCTGCGCAACGCCTACGCGCTGCTCTTCCCGATCGACTGGCGCGAGCCGTTCGGCCTGACGATGGCCGAGGCGATGGCCTGCGGCACGCCCGTGATCGCCATGCGCGGCGGCTCGGTCGAGGAGGTGATCGTGGATGGCGAAACCGGCTTTGTCTGCGACAGCATGGAGCAGATGATCGCCGCCGTGCCGCGTGTGGTCGAGCTGGATCGCCGCCGCTGTCGGCAGCGCGTCGAGGAGCACTTCTCGGCGCAGGCGATGGCCGCGCGCTATGAGGCGGTCTATGAGCACCTGCTCGCGCCGCGCAACCTGCCGGTGCTGCGCCTGTTCCACCGTCATCGGCGGGTGCGGCTGGATTAGCGCCGACGAAGGAATAAGCGAACAAAGGAGCAAGGGAACAAGGGTGCTACGCCTTTGTTCCCTTGTTCGCTTGTGAGCTCGTTCCCGGCTCTACGCGCCCGCCGCCCGCCGCCTGATCTCCGACCCCCGCCGCCCGATCCCGGTGGCCTGGTACGCATTGTGCGGTAAGATAGCGCGATCTTCGGAAATAGACATCGAGGTGTATCATGTACGATCGACGAGCAAGCGGCATCTTGCTCCACCCGACTTCGCTGCCGGGTCCCGGCGGCATTGGCGACCTCGGCAGCGCCGCCTACGGCTTTATTGACTGGCTGGTCAGCGCCAATCAGCGCCGCTGGCAGATCATGCCGCTTGGTCCCACCAGCTACGGCGACTCGCCCTACGCGAGCCTGTCGGCGCTGGCGGGCAACCCACTGCTGATCTCAGTGGAGCGTCTCGTCGAGGATGGATTGCTGCCCCGATCGACGCTCGATCGAGCGCCCGCATTCCCCGCAGCATATGTCGATTTTGGCGCGGTGATCCCGTGGAAGAGCGGCATCTTGCAGGAGGCCTACGCCCATTTCACAGCCGGTGGAGCACCGGAGCAGCGCGCCGCGTTCGAGGCATTCATCGCCAGCCATGCCGTGTGGCTCGACGACTTTGCGCTCTTTACCGCACTCAAAAACGAGCACGGCGGCGCGTCCTGGAGCGAGTGGGAGATGCCGCTCCGCCAGCGCGATCCGGCGGTGCTCGCCGACGCACGCGCAAGGCTGGCCGAGCAGATCCGTTTTCAGCAGTTCGCGCAGTGGCTCTTCTTCACCCACTGGCTCGACCTCAAGCGCTACGCCAACGAGCACGGCATTTTGATCATCGGCGATATTCCGATCTTTGTGGCCTACGATAGCGCCGATGTCTGGGCCAATCCCGACCTGTTCTATCTTGACGAGCAGCTCAACCCGACCGTCGTCGCGGGCGTGCCGCCGGACTATTTCAGCGCCACGGGCCAGCGCTGGGGCAATCCGCTCTACTGCTGGGACGTGCTGGAGCGCCAGGGCTACGGCTGGTGGCTGGAGCGCTTCCGCCTGACGCTCACGCTGGTGGATATTGTGCGGCTCGACCATTTCCGGGGCTTCGAGGCCTACTGGGAGGTGCCCGCCCACGAGGAAACCGCGATGCATGGCCGCTGGGTCAAGGGGCCGGGCACGGCGCTCTTCAAGGCGATCGGCGAGCGCTTCGGGCGGCTGCCGATCATCGCCGAGGACCTGGGCCTGATCACGCCCGACGTCGATGCGCTGCGCGACGAGCTGGGCTTTCCCGGCATGGCCGTGCTGCAATTCGCCTGGGGCGACCGCCCGACCAACGTTCACCAGCCGCATAACTACCACCGCAACCTCGTCGTCTACACCGGCACCCACGACAACAACACGACGATCGGCTGGTGGCACACCCTGGACGACAACGCGCGACGGCACGTGCAGGAGTACTTCGGCATCCACGGCCACGACATCGCCTGGGACTTTATCCGCATCGCGCTGATGTCCGTCTGCGATACCGCGATCATCCCGATACAAGATGTGCTCCGCCTGGGCAGCGAGGCGCGCATGAACCAGCCGGGCAATGCCATCGGAAACTGGAGCTGGCGCTTGCAGGCGCATCAGCTCACTCATGAGGTCGCGGCGCGGCTTGGCCGCCTGACGAGCCTGTACGGTCGCGTGCCGCTGGAGGTGCCCAGCGCGGTTGCCGAGGATAGCGTGGGCTAGACAAAAGAACAAAGGAACAGGGGAACAAAGAGCAAACCGGTGCCATGCCCAAAGGGCGTACCAGGAACCACGGGGAACGTGAAACTCGAAACGTGGAACTTGCACTTCGATCATCCTGTCTAAATGTCCTAAGCAGCGAGCGCCGAGTAGCCCACTACCCGTCGTTACCTTGTCGGATTGATTCGGAGATGCTATGATGCTGCCACTTATGTGGCGCGTTTATCTACAGTAGATAGGCTGTGCAATTTGTTGGAACATGATGGACTAGACCGTCAGCTAACCCTGGCCTCGGCCTCGCCCCGACGCCGCGAGCTGCTGCGCTACCTGATCCCCCATTTCGCCGCAATCGCAACTCAGGGCGAGGAAGAAAGCCGCCCAGCGCCGCCGGAGCTGCAAGCGAAGCTGCCGCCCTTTCCACTTGCCATATCGCAACATCCCACCCTCCTTGCATGGCGTAAAGTAATGGCAGCGCTCGACGAAGGTGTGAGCGGAATCATCCTGGGCGCTGACACAATCGTTGTGATCGATCAGGACGTGCTCAACAAGCCGCGCGATCCTGCCGAGGCCCGCACTATGCTGCGCCGTCTGGCCGGACGCACCCACCGGGTCTATACCGGCGTTGTGGCCTGTGGCGGCGACGGGCACGATGCAGATTCCCTCCAGTTTGCGCTCGATGCCGCCGATGTGCGGATGGCACCGCTGACCGATGCGGAGATTGCCGACTACGTAGCCACCGGCGAGCCGCTGGATAAGGCTGGCGCGTACGGAATTCAAGGACTGGGCGGGCGGCTGGTCCAGCACGTCCAGGGATCGTATACGTGTGTCGTCGGGTTGCCGCTCGTCACAACTCACCGAGTGTTAACTGCGACAGGATTGATTGGTCTGGCCGATCCCGTCGCCGCGTTTGAGCGCTGGCTAGCCGACCAAGGGAGGACAACTCCAGCATGTACCGCACTATAAACCTCCTCATCGTGGACGATCATCCGCTCTTCCGCCAGGGCGTGCGCTATAGCCTGCAAGAAGAGCATGATATTAAAGTCGTCGGCGATGCGGCATCGGCGGAGGAGGCGCTCCAGTTCATCAGCGTGACGCCGCCCGACGTGATGATCGTCGATCTGAATCTGCCGGGCATGGACGGCCTTGAGCTGACCCGCCAGATCCATCGGACCTATCCAAGCCTGGGCGTGATCATGCTCTCGATGCACGAGAGCGATGAGCAGGCGTTCAACGCGCTGCGCGCCGGAGCGGCGGCCTACTACTCCAAAGAGATCAGCTCGGTCCAGCTCGCGCAGATCATCCGGCGCGTCGCTCGCGGCGAGTACGTGATCAATGAGGTCATGTTCGACGAGCCGAAGGTGGCGCAGCGCATCCTGTCGCAGTTCCGCGACATCAACCGGGGTGTGACGACCGAGGCCGATGTCGATTTTTCGCTCTTCTCGCCGCTCAGCGACCGCGAGATCGAGGTGCTGGAAAAGATTGCGGCGGGCAGCTCCAACAAGGAGATCGCCGACAACCTCGGCATCAGCACGCAGACGGTGAAGAACCATATCTCGTCGATCTTGCGCAAGCTGTCGCTGAACGATCGGACGCAGGCGGTGATCTACGCGCTGCGCCGGGGCTGGATCGACACGCCGCTGGATGCGGTCGCGAACACGCCGTTTCGGGTGCCGACTCTGGAGGAAGAGCACGAGTGACCAGCGATGCTGTCGGCGCTTCACAGCATGGCAGCCTGCATTCCCGACGCGCCAGGATTATTCTGAATCCACGCGCTGGAAACGCCGAGGACATCGGCGGCGTGCAGGCTGCTATGCACGCCTGGCAGGCGCTTGGCTGGCAGGTGGAGCTTCTGCCGACCGCCTATGCCGGACACGCGATCAAGCTGGCGCGAGAGGCCGCCGAGCAGCATTACGACATCGTCGCGGCGGCGGGCGGCGACGGCACCGTTAACGAGGTAGTGAATGGCATCGCGCATACTCGCAGCGCGCTGGCGGTGCTGCCGGTCGGCACCGGCAATGTGTGGGTGCGCGAGCTGAAGCTGCCGCTCCGACCGCTCGACGCCGCCACGAGCCTGGCGGCGGGCCATGTGGTCAACATCGACCTGGGCATGGCCGGGGAGCGCTATTTTCTGCTGATGGCCGGCGTCGGCTTCGACGCCGCCGTCACCCGCGCGGTCCACCCCGAAGCAAAGCGCAAGCTTGGGCTGCTGGCCTATATCGTCCAGGCGTTGCTGGCCGCGCGCGAAGTCCACGGCACGCGCGCCCGCATCAGCATCGACGGACGGCTGATCAAAGGCCGTGTGCTGATGGTAGTGATCGGCAACAGCAGGCTGTACGGCGGCTTTTTGCAGATCACCCACCACGCGAATCTGACCGATGGCCTGCTCGACATCGCGGTGATCAAAGGCCAGGACGTTCGATCAGCGCCCCTGCATATCCTCAGCATCCTCTTACGGCGGTATAATCTCAATCCAGACATGGATTATTATCGGGCGCGCGAAGTGCAGATCAGCAGCGCCACGCCGCTTGAGGTGCATGTGGATGGCGATCCGATCGGCGTCACGCCGATGACCTTTCGCGTTGCGCGCGGCGCGCTGCGGACGCTGATACCGCCCTGGGCCTCCGGCGAGACGCTCGGCGAGATGCCTGGCCTGCGCGTGCCGATGATGGATCGCATCCGACGTATTTTAATCGACAAATCACAGCATCGCCCATGAAACGTATCGTAGGACGGCTGATCGGGCTGCTGCTGATCGGGCCGCTGATCGCGGCCTGCTCGCTCGGCTCAGAGCCAGCGGAGAGCAGCCAGCCCCAATCCAGGCCCACCGCCCGACCGGTCGCTATGCAAGCCGACGCGAGCATCGACGGTCGTTTGCTGTTCGTGCAAGACGGCAATCTGTATCTGCACCAGGGCCAGACCACGCGGCAGATGACCAGAGACGGCACCACCCGTGATCCCGCATGGTCGCCCGATGGCCGCCGCATTGCCTACGTCCGCCGCGATGAAAGCTTCTCCGATATTTATCTGCTGGATGTGAGCGGCGGCCTGCCGACGCAGATCACGTTCAATCGCGGACAGTCGCAGCCCTGGACTCAGGAGTTTATGCATGAGGTGGTGTGGGCTGCCGCGCCCACGTGGACGCCCGACGGCAAGCAGATCGTTTTTTTGTCGCAGGTCGCGCCGCCCACCGTCTCGCCGCCGGCTGAGTATCCGCTCTCGATCTACCAGTACCCGATCAGCCTGATCGGCACGCGCCAGCCCACCAACGACGATCTCTTGCTCCGCGCGGACGAGTCCGATTTTCAGCGATCCACCTGGGCATCCGACGAGTCGGCACTGGCGTATACGCGCGTGCCGCGCGGAGCGGAGCCCAAGCAGATCATGCTCTACGATCCCAATACCGGCGAGTCCTCGGCCTACCCCGGCATTCCCGACAACGCCTACGATCCGGCATGGTCGCCCGATGCGCGCTGGCTGGCGTTTGCCGCGATCGTCGACGGAAAAACCGACATCTGGGCGATTCCGCATCTGTCGCTTGGCGGCTCCGCCGTACGCCTGACCGCTGCGGGCAGCGCGCGCGCGCCTGCCTGGTCGCCGGATGGCAAGCAGCTTGCCTATGTGCAGCTTGGCGATGAAGGCGCGGATGTGTATGTGCTGACGCTGAAGGACGCTAGCGGCACGCTTAGCCCCGGCGAGTCCAGGGCGCTGACACATAACGGCCAGATCGACGCCAACTCAGGCTTGTCCTGGGGCAAATGAGGCGCATGACGTTTGACCCTGCGCGGAGCTCGCCGGGGCAGGCGGCCAGAATCATGGGATAGGCGGATACCAGATGCCGTACAAGATTGAACATATTGAAACAGAAACCTGGCATCGAATCATGCAAGACCTCAAGCACTTGGGATTTAAAGAAATGTATCGCTACGATGGAATGGACGCAGGCATCGATTACAACCGGTACGACTTAATGAATCAAGCTGATAACGAACTGGTCATCTTTGAGTGGGACAATTGGATGGAAGGTGAGATTAAAGCTACGCCATCTCGGCTGGAATCGCTCCGCGAGACATATCAGCTTTCCAAAGTTCTGGAAACTGAAACGTAGCTCTCCTTTGCGCGACCAAAGCGTTGCAACAGAGTCCGATCGCGGCGATTCAATCATCATATCTCGTGAGCGTCGACTCAACGACATCGTTAAGCAGCGAATGGATCAAGCCATGAATCAACGATCCCATCACCTTACCCATGTCCTGCTGCGCGTCGCCGCCGATCTCGGTCACGGCGGGCCTGTTTCCGAATACAAGGTTGATTCCGATCAAGAGGGTTACACCGTGACGCTATGGATTTCCCGGCCTTTCCCAGGTCCGGGTACAATTCCTCTACCGCCGCAACCTCCATCTCGATTAGCGCGTCTGCTCCCCGCCTTCGGACAAACTCGCCCCAAGCCGTCGCATATGACCGAGGTTCTCGTGAAGGACCAGCAGCAGGTGGAAGCATTTCTCAGAAAACTTGCCACGGAGTTCAACGTCTATGAGCTCGCTGATCTAAAGTCTCCGTATCCGTTCTTACATCCGACGTTCTACTCTTTCAGCTTCCGAGATTCTGCGGGCAAGAGCCATAGCTTTGAATATCAAATAGAATGCTCTCATCATCTGGATGAGCGATACAAAGGGCTGATTCAGGAGTTCGACAGCTTTTTCGAGAGCCGAAGAGTGTTCCAAGCATTTTTTGAGAGCCAGCGGTCAACGACATGACGATCGAGGAAACGGAGCACGCAGCAGATGGGAATTCCGCTTGATATCTTCAGCCTGTATCGGTTGCAGCGCGAGGACGCGTATTGTCAGCATTATCTCCTGCTGAGGGTCGAGCAGCCGGAGTTTAATAATGCTGATGAGAGCGATTACGCTCGTGCCGTTGATGTCGCGGATCAAAAAAAGAGCAGCTTGATTGAAGCCTATGTAACAGAGATGCTGGCTGATGCATGCGCTGGACGGCATAAGGTCAATCTTGTAGGGGAGCTGCAAGCGTCGCCAGTCGGAGATGCGTTGTTCGAGGAGCGCGGGGGATTCTCCGTTGATCTATGGATTGCGGAAACACGATTTGGGCATCCGTGGGTGGTGCTGGGAACGGCAGAGAACGAAGCAGCGTTTTGGCGCGAGGTAGAGCAGGATGAAGATCTTTCGCGGCTAGGTGCGATCAAGCCAGCGGCGAAGCAGCGAGCGTACTTCCTGACGGAGAAAGATCATGCAACGCGCACGGGCAGGTAGCACGCGAACGCCGTGCCGCACAGCGCCATGCAGCGGATCGGGCACCTGAGAGGAGGCGATAGCCCGCAACGTCGCTTCGGGATATACGTATCTGTGTGCAGGCTTTACCTGACCACATGAGAGGTACTCCATGCTATCCGCCAGATCCTCGCTCGCCGGATTCCTCATCGGCATCGTCTGTATCGGGATCGCGATCACTGCCGTGCTGACGCTTAGCTCCACCGTGACGCTCACCTGTGGCCGCGCGCTCCAGAACAGCCAGTGCGAGCTTAAATCGACGGGGCCGCTGAATAACTATGCCCGGCAGTTTCGGCTCGCCGACCTGACCGGCGCGACGGTCGAGAAAGAGGCGCAGCTACTACCCTCGCGGCGAAGCAGAACATCCCGGTATCGTATCGTCCTGCAAACCAGGAGCGGCCCGATGCCCCTCACCAGCGGCTACTCCTCACGATACGACCAGAAGCGCCGCACAGCAGAAGAGATCACCGCATTTGTTAAGAATCGATCTGCGGCAGTGCTGAAGATCAAGCAGAGCGACGGCTGGCTGGGCTATATCGTCGGCCTTGGCTTTGGCACACTGGGGCTGATGCTCATGTCGCGCAAGACGCGCGGCCTGTTTGGCTTTGGAGGCTGACGACGCGCTGGCCTGCTCCTGGTTCTCGCTCCCGCGCCTTACTCGATCGGCTGGCGGAGCACCGTGTGCAGCTTCTCCGGCGCGGATCGACGGGGATCGCCCAGGTAGATCTCGTGATGCTTGCCTCGTCGGCGGTAGCCGCGCTGTTCGATGAACTCGTGCAGCCGCGCCACCGTCGGGCCTTCCGCGCTGTACGGGCCGATATGCATGATCTGCGCGGCGCGTCCCTCGTGATATGGCTCGAAGCGTACGCCGTGCAGCGCGGGCAGCGCCTTTTTCCGCTCGACTTCGCGCAGCACCACGGCGACCAGCTCAGCGGTCACATACTCCGGCTGCATAATCATCATCGTCCACTGCCACGCATCCTTATGCTCGACGCTGAAGGTTGCCATATCGTCAACCCACCAGAGGCCCTCCAGGGGCATCACGCCGTAATCGACGCCGCTGGCGCTCTGCCTGACTTTGAACTTGAGCGCGTAGGACAGCGCATAGAGCGCCTCGACGGCATCGGCGTACTGCTGCGATGTATTCGGGTTGCCCTCACCGTCGATCATCAGGAAGTTCATCGTCGGCACATCCACCAGCGATACGTCACTGGCGGAAGGATTGTAGAGCGATCTCAGCTCCTTCTTGAGGTCGATTTTTGCCATCGCAGCGACTCCAAGATTCGAGATCAGGGTTCAACGTTTCGGGATCTCGGTTCGTGTTCCTTCGTTTTGTTCTTGGTTCTCCGGTTGTGTTTTGCGCTTTGTTCTTGCCCGTGCCTGGTTCTTTGCGCTCCACCTCGCTCAATCCCGGCTGCGGTGATCAAGCTTGTAGCGTAGAATCCGCTTCCATCCCGCCGCCAGCTCCGGCGTTTCCAGCAGCCGCTCCGCAAATGCGACATCCAACGCGTGATGCGCGCAGACGTTGATTCTGTTCTGCGTCAGATCGGGGAGTGGCCGCGCCTCAAGCCGCAACTGATCGCCCGGCTGCACCACGCCCGGCTGGAGCACGCGCAGGTAGAAGCCCGTGCGCAGCGTCTCACGTGTCTGTTTGAGAAAGTCGGGCAGCTTGAGCTTGCGCTCCTGCTTCCAGCACGGCACGCGCGGCCCGCTGATCTGCACCTGAGCGGTTCCCACGCTGTAGATGTCGCCGATACAGCTTGTGTTCTCGTCGATCCCGACCAGCGTCCAGTTTTCGCCGACGCTGCCGGGGCCGAGCATCGATTGCGGATCGGTGAGGTTGTAGGCGGCATTCCAGTGATCGTAGTGCGCCAGCAGATGGCAGCAGACCGCCTGGTCGGGCGTGCCGTGCCTTTCGGTATCGGTGACATGATCGCCCAGCAGGCCGCGCGTCGTCAGCTCAATCGCTCCAGTGACAGGCGTGCGAAAGATCGACGACTCCCAGATGCCCTGCTCGTCGGTGATCGTCTGCGGCTGGCCGATCAAGATGGAGTGGATCGTAATCACAGGTTTTTCCCTTCGCTACGTTCGCGCGATGGTAGCACGGCGCTCGCGCGGACGCAATGGACGAAGGGCCGAGAGTACGCAGCGGCGAGCGGTTGTGTGACATTCCCGCTGCGCCGTCCAGACATCGCTGGCACCGCCAGCCTGGAGCTATGCCTGCTCCTGCGGCTGGTCGGCTGCGGGTGTCGTCGGCACGTTATCGACAAAGTCGACCCAGCCGCGCCACCCGCCATAAGCCAGCGCCTCCCGATTGTTGTCCGTAATAACGAAGACTTTTTGATGATCTCCCACGCGCATAACGAGCGTCGTCTGGTCCTTGCCGTCATCGACCACCTTGGTGATACAGGCGCGATCTGGGTAGCAGCCGTGGATGAGAAAGGCGGCGAAGCAATCCTGGCAAAAGGAGCCACCTGTGTTTCGATATTCATTCGAGCACAGGCCAGGTGTCATGTCGATACGCATGATCCACCTCCCATTTCCGATAGCCCGACGCTGGTGCCTCGCGTACACCAGCTTGTACTCCCAACTATAGGGCGGCGGGCATGGGGCACGGTAAAGAGAAGCTCACCTCGCGGAATACTATCTTCACCGAAAAGCCGGGCGGAGGCTAGCTGCGCATCACGATGCGCGTGGCGCTTCCTGCTCCAGCGCCAGGCGAAACTCGCGAAAGACTCGCGCCAGATCCGCCGGCGCATAATGCGCGTTAAGGCCGCTTGGATTGGGTAATATCCAGAGGAGCGCGGGGCCGAGCGGCGCTGGCTGCCGACCCATCACTGCCTGCGGTCGGGCAAAAGCCATGCGATAGGCGCTGATGCCCAGCACCGCTACCGCCTGTGGGCGGTACTGCTGAATCTTCGCCAGGAGCCGCTGGCCGCCCTCGGCTAGCTCCGCGCCGCTCAGCTCGGCTGCGGCAGCCGTCGCGCGCTCGACGAGGTTGGTGATGCCGTAGCCGCACGCAAGCAGCAGACGTTCCTCAGCGGGATCGAGGCGGCGGTCGGTAAAGCCCGCCGCGTGCAGCGTCGGCCAGAAGCGATTACCGGGCCGCGCAAAATGATGGCCGGTCCAGCCCGAATACAGCCCCGGATTGATGCCGCAGAAGAGCACCCGCAGATCCGGCGCGATCACATCGGGAACGGTTGTACCTGCGGCTGCCGCCAGATCGTCTTTTGTGGGCCTGCTTGGTCGTGTCATAGCGCCCCTCTGCGATCAGCCGCGCGTGTTCTCCGACAGACTGGGATGATCCTGGGCAAAGCCTGGCTCGTCGTAGCTCCAGCTCTGAGGCTCCGTCGCGCGCCCCCGATCCGTCTCATCCGGCGCTTCGGGATGGCCGGAGCGGAACGATCGGATCAGCAGCCAGCCGAGCACGACGACCGCTACACAGGCGACGCTGATCCAGCTCAGGTCGCCCAGCAGCGCGTTCATCGCCTCCACGCGGTCGTTGAAGACGCGCCCGATGAGCACATAGCCGATAACCCAGATGATCTCGCCCGCGACATCGCAGCAGAAAAACCATCCCAGAGGATACCGCGCGATCCCACTGGTATAGTTTAGCGGCGGTCCCAGCGGCGTGAACAGCCATCGGCTGAAGAAGATCGCCAGCCCACCCCAGCGCTGCGTGGCGCGATTGGCGGCCTCCAGCCGCGAGGGGCCGCCGAGCCAGCGGTTGATGCGCAGCTCGATGCGCGCTCCGCCCCACCGCCCGATCCCGTAGCCGAGATGATCGCCGATCACGGCGGCGGCCAGGCCGAAGCCGACGACCCACCAGAGATCAAGATCGCCCTGCTCCACGAACGCGCCCGCCGCGATCAGCAGCAGCGTTGCCGGAAGCGGCACGCCGCTGGACGCGAACACGATCACGCCGAAGAGCACAGGCAGACCATATTGCACCAGCGCCGCCAGAATTTGATCGCTCAAACTCATGGCGTCCTCCGATTATCGGCTGATGGCGACGGATCCGGCGGGCTAGGTGGCGGCGGCACTCCGGGCGCGTCCGGGCCGCGCGGAGGCCGCGACGCGCGGAACTGCGCGATCGCCTGGATCACGTCGGCCTTAACATCCGCGAATGCACGGCCTTGACCAGCGGCGACCTGCCCCAGCGGGCGACGCTCCTTGGCTCCCGGCGGCAGACCAAGCGCTTCGGCAAGCAGAGGCGGCGGCACTTGATACGAGCGAGCGACGTACGGGATCGTCATCCAGGGCTGGATCGGCTCGTCAGTGCGCTGCCGCAGGTGACGGGCGTGCTCAAAGGCACGCACCGAAAACATCACCAGCACCGACAGCGCGACCGCCAGCGCCGCCGATAGCAGAAGAATCCGTCGTCTGATCCGCTTCCGTCTCATAGCGTATCCAAAGTTCCAGCTTTCACGTTCCAGGTTTCACGTTCAGGCCCTCACCCCGCTGCGCGCAGCACCCCTATGTTACTGCGGCTCGGCCAGCGCGTCCTGGCGCGCCTCGGCCAGCGGGTAGCGCAGCGAGTACAAAAAGCCGATCAGCACGTTCTCGATATTGAGCAGCAGCAGCAGCGTCGAGAGCGAGAGCGCGCGAATGGTCGCCTGCTGCGGCTCGATGTTGAGCACCGCACTCAGCACCAGCACCATCGTCAGATCGCGCGTGCCGACACCGCCGGGAGAGGCCGCGCCGACGATCGAGAGGATCGCGACCAGCGCGATAAACGGCCCGATCGGAAACGGCGTGTCGAGGGCCAGAAAGAGGATGTAGATGCGAATGTAGGTCCAGGCCAGGCCCGTCAGCGATACCAGCGTGATGATCGCGATCTGGCGCGACGTGAGATGCAGCCGCTCCAGCCCGCCGCCGCCCATGCGGTCGCGCAACAGCCGGGGCATGAAGCGCGGCAGCGCCTCTTGCAGCACGAAGACCCGCAGGCGGCGATTACCGGCGAAGATCAGCCCGACGACCACCGCCGCGAGCAGCCCGGCCACCACGAGCACGTTGATCGCCTTGCCTCCGGGCAGAATATCCCAGAAGAAATACAGGCCGGTCGCCGCCAGCAGCGCCGAGATGCCGACATCGAAGAGCCGATCGACGACGACGCTCGCCAGACCGGTGCTGAGCGGATAGCCGCGCTTGCGCAGATACCAGGCTTTCACGGCATCGCCCGCCTGGCCCGGTGTCACGACGCCCAGGAAGATCCCGATGCAGTAGAGCGCGGTCGCCTCGCGCAGCGGCAGGATGATCTGCCAGGCGCGCAGGATCAGCTGCCAGCGGATGGCTTTGAGCACCAGGAACGGCACCACCAGCACCACCGAGAGCAGAAACAGCCAGGGATCGGTCGCCAGCAGCGTGCGCCACACCTCGCGCAGGTTGACCGTCAGCAAAAAGTAGAGCAGCAGCGCAGGGCCGAGCAATCGCAGCCCAAGGCGCAGCAGTGGACGTAGCCTGCTCATCGCTCGCGCCGTCCGATCAGGCCCAGCGCGACGATCTGCTCGGCCAGCAGGCCAAACATAAACACCACGATCGCGCCGGTAAAGAGCGTCTGGGTCGCGCCCGGAATATGCAGCCAGCGCCCGCTCGCGACGACGCTCGCCAGGTAGGCCAGCGCGCTCAGGACGAACATGATCAGGCTGACCGGAAAGAAGACGCGCAGCGGGCTGAAGAGCATTACGATCCGCAGAATGATCGTCAGGAACTTGAAGCCGTTGCGCACGAGCTTCTGGCCGCTCTGGCCGCCCGTGCGTCTGAGCGCGTCGATCGGCACGAACTTGATCGAGTAGCCGGCCTTGGCAAAGCAGAGCAGGCTGGTCGTCGGCCACGAGTAGCGATTGGGCAGCAGGTGAACGAACTCGCGGATCACCTCAGTGCGCATCGCCCGAAAGCCCGACGTGAGATCGGCGAACTCCATCCCGGCCACATACGACGCGAAGCGCGCCAGCAGCCAGTTGCCCAGGCCGCGCGCGCGCGAGGCGTGCGACTGTGCCGAGCGCACGCTGACGGCCATATCGTAGCGATCCATGTACTTGAGCAGCCGCGCAATATCGTCGGGATTATGCTGGCCGTCGGCGTCGATGATCAGCAGCACGTCGGTGCGGGTATGGCGGATCGCGGTTTTGATCGATGCGCCGTTGCCTTTGTTGTAGGGATGGCGCACGACGCGCGCGCCTGCCGCTTCGGCGACCACCGCCGTATCATCGCGCGATGCGTCGTCGATTACCAGCACCTCGGCCTCAGGCACCTCCGCCCGGACCGCCGCGATCACCTGGGCGATACCATGCGCCTCGTTGAAGGCGGGCATCGCGATCGTCACACTAAACGGCCAGCGCTGGGGCGGCGCAGCGACGGTCGGCGTATTCAAAACATCCTGCATAGTATCTAACCCGTGACAACTCCGCGCAAACAGGCGGCGGCATGAGCATACCAGACCAGCCGACGACTGACAAGTTAAGGCTCCACAGCGTCCTGCTCGCGCCGATCTACGGTTGCAGGGTATTAGCAGCACGCTGCCGAAGCCATACAGTGCGCTCTCCGAGGTATACAGCTCGGAGAACGTATCCGTTTGTGCTCGCTCTCCCCCGCTAGCTGCCTCGACCGAGCCTCGTAGATCATCTGTTTTTATGCCAGCT
>DASUTC010000199.1 GCA_036374795.1 Herpetosiphonaceae bacterium | reverse complement strand
TGCGCCGCGTGCCGCGCGACCTGCCGCTTCGTTCCCGACGCGGACAATCGTGAGCAGCACCGGCGGCTGGGTAGCCCGTTTCTGCTTTCGACCGCTGGCGCGTACGTCTTCGAGGGCGCGCTCCGCGAAGCTATCCATAAGCTCAAGTATAACCGCAGCCAGCGCATGGCCGTGCCGCTCGGCGATATGCTTCACGACTACCTCGCGCGGCATCCGATCGCCGTAGATGCGATCGTGCCGGTGCCGCTGCACCCCGATCGCCTGCGGATGCGCGGCTATAACCAGGCGGCGCTGCTGGCCCACCGGCTGGCGCAGCGCTCCGGTCTGATGCTCTGCTCGGATCAGCTTGCGCGCGTGCGCCGCACCTCGCAGCAGGCCGATCTGAACCGGGTCGAGCGCCGCGAGAACGTGCGCGATGCCTTCGGCTGGCAATCGAAGACGCCGCCGCCCCGTCGTATCCTGCTGCTCGACGATGTGCTGACGACCGGCGCGACGGTCGAGGCGGCGGCCCAGGCGCTTCACGCCGCCGGAGCGCGCGAGGTCCATGCCCTGGCGCTGGCGCGCGGGCTGTGATCCATGCATGGCCGATCTGCGATCGACAAAAGACCGGTATTAACGCCGAAGCTCATTCCGATAAAGACCGGTATTAACGCCGAAGCTCATTCCATATCGGAATGAGCTTCGACACGTTTGGTCGCGATACGCTTTAGGGTGCTGAGGTTGCCTCCGGCTGTGCCGTCTCAGCCGGGGCAGCCGTCGCATCCGCCCCTGGCGTAGGCGTGGGCAGCGGGAACGATGGCCGCTCCTGGGAATCCAGCACCTTCAGCGCCCACCAGAGCTGCGAGTCCTTGACCGATTCGGGATCGGTCGGGCGGCCCGGCGGGAAGGTGATCAGATATTGATCGTCCTGCAAGAAGGGCACGTAATGATCGGGCTCGATGCCCTTTTTGTGAATCTCGGTGCCGTTGGGCGTTAGCCAGTGAGCGATCGTTATGCGCGCGGATGAGCCGTCGCTCAGCGGCTCGATCGACTGGACCGAGCCTTTGCCGAAGGTCTTTTCGCCCAGCAGCGTGGCCCGCTGGTGGTCGCGCAGCGCGCCCGCGACGATCTCGGAGGCGCTGGCCGAGCCGCTGTTGACCAGCACGACCATTGGAATATCCAGCGCGTCGGCTGCGCCGCTATTGCGAATAATCTCCATCTCCGACGTTTTGCCGTCGCTGAACTCTTCTTTGAGCGCCATGCCGTCGGGCACGAAGCGTCCGAGCATCTCACGGGCACTTTCGAGCAAGCCGCCGGGATTGTTGCGCAGATCCAGGATCAGGCCCGCCGGTTTTTGCGCCAGAGCCTTGTTCAGCACCTTATCAAGCTCGCCGGTCGTCGTCTCTTTGAACTCGCTGACCTGCACATAGGCGATATTGCCGTCGAGCAGATACGAGCGGACGCTGATCAGCGGCACGGCATCGCGTACGATCGACACCTCAAGTGTTTCGTTGGTCGCGGCGCGGACGATCGTCAGCTTGACGGTCGTGCCTTTCGGCCCTCGGATGAAGGTCGCGGCTTTACGGGCGGCCTCGGTTGAGGAAAGCCCTTCGACGATCGGTGCCATATCGCGGTCGTCAACCTTGATGATCTGATCGCCAGCCAGCAGCCCGGCTTTTTCGGCGGGCGACTCCTCGATCGGCGAGAGGATCAGCAGCTTGTTGTCCCTGAATTCGAGATACGCCCCGATGCCCTCGACCTCGCCCGACATCCGCTCGCGCGTCTGCTCCGTAGCGCGTGGCTCCTCGAAGAAGGTATAGTCGTCTTCGAGCGATTTCAGCATCCCTTCGATCGCGCCGTAGGTCATTTTACCGTAGTCGAGCGGCTCGGTGTGATAGAACTTGCTATCAACCAGGCTCCAGACTTCCCAGAATACCCGAAAGTCGTCCTTGACCTCGGCTGGGGTGGTGCCCTGTGCCGTGCTGGCCGATCCTGCGGCTGCGACCAGCGGCAAGCTACTACCCCATCGGAGCGCCACAGTAACACCGCCGATGAAGGCGAGCAGCGCGATAAAACTCGATACAAGCGCTCCGACGAGAACCGCGCGAGATGTTCGTACCATGCCCTACTCCTAAAAAACTACAGGATCGAGGGTTTGCCAGCGTATTATACCGAGCAAGCCCTTAATCCCGTTGTCGTTGCGTGTATGCGATGCGTTTCAAATTTCGAGTTTCAAGTTTCAAGTTCCAAGTTTCCCTTTGTTCTTGGTTCTCGGTTCTCGGTCAGTCCAGATCGCCGCAGCTAAACAGCATCGCGGCGGCGGCGGCGATCGGCGCGGTTTCGGCGCGTAGCGTGCGCGGCCCCAGCGAGGCCAGGCTCAGCCGGTACATCACTGCCGTCGCCAGCTCGCTCTCGGTAAAGCCGCCCTCAGGGCCGCTCAGCAGCGCGATCGAGAAGGGCGTTTCGTTGGCCCACGGCCCAGGCTCGCCCTGCTGCAACAGCGACCGCAGGCTGTGCGCGCCGCTGCCTTCCCACAGGAGAAACGCCCGCGAGCGCCGGGCGGCATGATCGCAGGCGGTATCGAAGAGCATCGCGGGCAGTAGCTTGGGTAGCTTGGCACGGCGGGATTGCTCGGCGGCCTCGCGCACGATTCGCTCCCAGCGCTCCAGCTTGGCCGCGCCAATGTCGGCAATATCGTCGATCACGCTGCGCTGGCAGACCACCGGCACGAACGCGCTCACGCCTAGCTCGGTGCCTTTTTGCAGCACCCACTCGAAGCGCTCGCCGCGCAGCAGCGCTACGTACAGCGCGAGCTTAAGCTGCGGCTCGGTTTCGGCCAGTGTTTTGCGCTCGATCGCGCCGCCAACGCTGTCGCGGCTTACATGCTCCAGCGCGACCACGTATTCCCAGCCGCTGTTGTCCAGCAGGGTGATCCGATCGCCCGCGTTCAGTCGCAGCACGTTGCTGAGCTGGTGCGTCAGCGACGGCTCCTCGATCTGTGCGGTACGTCCGTGCAGCACGTCGGGCGAGACAAAAAAACGGTAGGTGTTGCTCTCGGCCTGCTGCCGACGACGCGGCTCGGCGTGATGTTGACGGCGCTTTGCCATGACGACTGTTGACCTCTGCGCTCAAAGCTTCAAGTTTCGAGGTTTTCCCTTGTTCTTTTGTTCGTATACGGCAGGAGGGGCAAAATAGTGGGGCCACCCAGGCTCAGAGGGCACCCGCCCCGCCTGCGCTGCGCTCGGTTCTTCGGCTAGCTCCGCCGGTGGACCAGCGCCACCCAATCGCCTTCTTGCAGCCGCTCGACCGCTTGCAGACCTGCGGCGGTGAACGCTTCCGTCACATCCGCCTCGCGATCGGCGATAATCCCCGATGTCACCAGCAGACCGCCCGGCTTCAAGGCTCGGTAGAGATGCGGCGCGAGCAGCACATGCACGTTCGCCAGAATATTCGCGACGATCAGGTCGAACTCCGCGTCTGGCTCGAAGGCCACCGGCCCCGCTGCGCGGCTGGGCGCGCTGCGCTGCTTAACGGCCCAATCGCTGCCGAGCCAGTGCCCTAGCTCCGCTCCCGGCCCCAGGCTACCCTCGACGGTAGTGACGAGCGCCTCGACGGAGTTGCGCTGCACGTTCTCATGGGTCGCCTGCACGGCGATCGGATCATTGTCGATCGCCAGCACGGGCTGCGCGCCCGCTCTGGCTGCCGCAATCGCCAGAATGCCCGATCCGCAGCCGAGATCCAGCGTGCGCGCGTCTGGCCGGACGTAGCGTTCAAGCAACTGCAAGCAAAGCTGCGTCGTCGGGTGCAGCCCCGTGCCGAAGGCCATGCCCGGATCGAGGTTGAGCACCAGATCGCCGGGCTGTGCGGTGTATTCCAGCCACGACGGCACGATCACAAAGCGCTCGCCGATGCGCCGGATCGGATAGTGCGCCTTCCAGGCGTTCGCCCAGTCTTCCTCTTCCAGCCGCCTGACCAGTAGCTCGCCGACCGGACGCATCATGCCCAGCGCCCACAGTCCTTGCTCAAGCTTGGCGCGCGCATCCTCGGCGTGCTCGTCAAGCGGAATGTAGGTGCGCACTACCACGGGCCGCGACGTATCGATCGTGTATTCGGGGCCGTCCGGCGAGCCGATAAACGGCTGATCGATCGCCACGCCCCGGTTATAGCCCACCTGCGCGAACAGCTCCGTCACCGATTCGATCGCCTCTTGTTCGATTTCGACACTTAGCTCAAGCCAGCTCATGCTTTCGTTCCAAGTTCCAAGTTTCGAGTTCCAAGTTCAGAGTTGTCCATTTGTTCTTTGTGCGCCGGGTGCCATGCCCTAATGGCACCCGCATGGCGCCCGGTTCGTTGTTCTTTGTTCTCTACCGCCCCCAGCGCCAGGTGGTGCCTTGTGGCGAGTCTTCAAGGATCACGCCAAGCGCGGCTAGCTCGTTACGCACCTGATCGGCCAGCGCGTACTGCTTGGCTTTGCGCAGATCGGCGCGAGTCTTGATCAGCAGCTCGATGAACGGCCCGGCCTCTTCGTCGCCGCGCGCCTGCGCCTCAAGCTGCAAGCCCAGCGCTCCGGCCAGCTTGCGGAAGGTAGCCTGCGCCTGCTCGAAGGGCACACCGCCAATACCCCCATCGCGCGCGGTGTTGATCGCACGGACCATCTCGAAGAGCGCCGCAGTTGCGCCCGCGCCGTTGAAATCGTTGTCCATCGCCGCTTCAAAGTTGCGCTGCGCCTCGTCAATGGCAGCTTCGAGCGCTGTCACCGCAGGGCCGTCGGAGGCGGCTCCGGTCGCGGGCCGCAGCGCGCTCATCAGCCGCTCCAGCTTGCGCTCGTTCTCGGCGACTACTCCGGCGTCGTACATCAGCGGCGCGCGATACGGCGACGCCAGCACCATCAGCCGCAGTACATCGGCGGGATGCTCGGCCAGAAAATCGTCGATCGTCACCAGATTGCCAAGCGACTTCGACATCTTCTCCATCTCGCCGCTCGCCGAGCGCATTTGCAGCATACCGTTGTGAACCCAGTAGCGCGCGAAGACCTGCTCTGTCGCGCACTCGCTCTGCGCGATCTCGTTCTCGTGATGCGGGAAGATCAGATCGTTGCCGCCGCCGTGAATGTCGATGCTCGGCCCCAGCTCTTTCAAGATCATCGCCGAGCACTCGATATGCCAGCCAGGACGGCCCGGACCCCACGGGCTATCCCAGGCGGGCTCGCCGGGCTTGACCGCCTTCCAGAGCGCAAAGTCAAGCGGATCGTCCTTGCGCTCGTCGGGCGCGATCCGCGCTCCCGAACGCATCGCGTCGACGCTGCGGTGCGACAGCTTGCCGTACTCCTCGTCGGTACGCACGCGGAAGTAGACATCGCCGCCTGCCGCGTAAGCATGGCCGCGCTCGATCAGCGTGCCGATCAGCGTGATAATCTCGCTCATCGTCGTCGTGGCGCGGGGATAGGCGGTCGCGGGCAGCAGATTCAGGTCGGGCACGTGCCGATGCCACTCGTCGATATACTCCTGAGCCAGCGCGATCGGATCGCGCCGCTCGGCGTTGGCGCGGTTGATGATTTTGTCGTCGACGTCGGTAAAATTCTGCACATGCACGACCTCGTAGCCGCGATATTCAAGGTAGCGCCGGATAATATCGAAGACCAGCGCCGACATTGCGTGTCCGATATGCGCTTTATCATAGACCGTCGGGCCGCAGACATACATCTTGACCCGGTTCGGCTCCAGGGTTTCAAACGGTTCGAGCGTGCCCGTGAGCGTGTTATAGACTTGAATCGGCATATCATCCTCTTGTTAGCGCAGAATCAAGGGACCTGTTCAGGAAAACGTTCATGCGATTCTACAGCCGAGAAGGGAGTGTTTGGGGGCATTCTCCCCCAATCCTTTGTTCCTTTGTTCCCTTGTTCGTTTGTTCGTTTATATGCCCCAGCCCGGCCCACCATCGTAATCGTCGCCGTTGCCGTTGAGCGTGGCAAACAATGATTCGGGCATGTCGTGGAATTCGCGGTGATGAGCATGGTGCCCTTCGAGCTCGCCTTCCAGCTCCACGATCCGGCCTTCCAGCTCCAAAATTTTGTCGTGAAGCGATTTGAGCATGATCCCCTCAGGATCGGGTAGCTGCTCAACCCGGCGCGTCGCTCCAGTCTCCGGGTCGCGGGTGGCGACGATCCGCGCGGGCACGCCGACGGCTGTCGCGTGCGACGGCACATCTTTGACGACGACCGCGCCGCCGCCCACACGGGCACCATCGCTGATCGTGATCGCGCCCAGCACCGACGCGCCCACGCCCACGACGACATGGTTGCCGAGCGTTGGATGGCGCTTGCCGCGCTGCTTGCCGGTGCCGCCCAGCGTCACGCCCTGATACAGCGTGACATAATCGCCGATCTCGGTCGTCTCGCCGATCACCACGCCCATGCCGTGATCGATGAAAAAGCCCCGCCCGATCGTCGCGCCCGGATGGATCTCGATGCCGGTAAGAAACCGCGCGATCTGTGACAGCAGGCGTGGCAGAAACGGCACGCCGCGCCGCCAGAGACGGTGCGCCAGCCGATACACGATGATCGCTTGCAGGCCCGGAGAGAGCACCACCTCGAAGAGGCTGTGCGCCGCAGGATCGTTGCGCAGAATCGCGCGCACGTCTTCGCGTAATATCGAATATGCAGATGTGATGGACATACAGAAGCCTCCCAATAGGGCAGAACCGGCGACACTGACACGGCGCTGCGCTTAACGCAGAAACGGGGTGCCGCACATACGACACCCCGAACGACACGTGCAGCTAAAACTCCGCCGCTGCTTGCTCCGGGAGGCTGCGATTAAGCTTGGGTTATCAACAATCCAATCCACAGGCTCACAACACCAGTTTAGACCGATTAAGCCGCATCGCTGGCAGGGGCGGATGCCGTATTGCTTTTGCTCTCGGTCGTCTTGCTCTCAGTCGTCTTCTCGCCGTTCGTAACGGCTGTGCTCTCGCCGTTGCCGGCACTACCGCCGGACCCGGATCGTTTATAGTCTGTGATATGCCAGCCCGATCCTTTAAACACGATCCCTGCTGGCTGGAAAATCCGACGAACATTCTTGGCACAGCGTGGACAAGTGCGGATTGGCTCGTCAGAGAACTTTTGAAACTGCTCGAATTGATGCCCGCACGCATCACAGCCATACACGTAGGTCGGCATAGTGTGCTCAGCCCTCCAGATCGATGAATCTTGACATGTGTATCATATTGTACCGCGCCTCCCGTAGAATGCCAATCACTATCTTGCACGAATCGGCGGGGCAAACGAACAGCAGAGAACCACGAACCAAACAGAAGAGCAGAGAACAAACGGGCAGATCCGAACTCGAAACGTTGAACTACGAGCCCTCAACTCGCGATGCGGCATGAGGCTTGTGGCATACCACCTGCTAAGCAAACAGCGCTATCAATGGACGGCTGGCTACACCTCTAGCCGTGCCTCAATACATGATCCGCATCGGCAGATTGATTGAACCGGATTGTGTTGCAGGTGGTGATAGGTGTATCGGATGCTACGTTAACATCAAAGGCGATGTGACGTTGTTGGCTTGAGACGCTAGCGATATACCTCTACACCGTAGCATGGCCGTCGTACAGCAACGTTGGAGCATTTCGTAGGAGTAACTTCATTGATAGGTAAAGGAACCCACGCGCTGAGCACGTCGCTGTTGCTTGCGCGTTTGGGCAAGGTGGCACTGACGCCACCCAGCGAGCGGCAACTCGTCGAGCGGCTGCTCGCCGCCGGAAGCGACATCGGCTGTCGCTCAACCGATCTGGTCAAGGCGATCTATGTTGGTCTGAAGTTACATGTCCGTGTCTGTGTCTGCGGCCCGGCGCGCGATCGAACCATGGCGCTCTTCGAGGCGCTGGTGACAACGATCGTCGGTCCCGGCACCGATCAGACATTACATTTGCACGGCCCAATCGGCGGCGACGAGGTGGCACAGCGCTTTGCGGCTATTCGTCTGGGCGACTTCGTCAGCACGGTGCTTGAGCCGGTTGAGCAGGGCAAGGCCTGGTTTATTTTGATCGATACGCCCGGCGATCCGACGATCACGTTGCGCTGGGTCGAGCGCGAGGTTGCGGCGACGCTCCGCGCCAACGATCGCTGTGGACATTCGCTGCCGGCCAATCTGTTTATCCTGGTGGCCGCCGGTGAATGGCCTGCCCAGGCTGAGCGCTGCTGGCTGTCGCTGGCTGCTCCTGCCTGGGATAGCGGATATCAGACGCATGTCGCGCCGACGGTGCCGCCGGTAGGCTATCAGCGGCAGTTGCTCGAAAGCCAGCTGACCGGGCAGACGTACCGGCGGCGGCTGCGCGGATCGCGCGCGGGTCTTTCGTCGCCGCCCGACGTGGCAGGGCTTGCGCCACAGATCGTCAGGCGCTGGCTGGCGGCAAGCGTCGACGACCAGCAGCACGGCATATGGGTCGATGCCGACCCGGTGGCGAATGCGCGCAGCGCGATCGCGGCACTGGAAGCATTGCACGGAGCACATGCGTGCCCGGCATGAGCCAGCAGGTGAAACTCAGTATCTAGGCTATGGGCTGGAGCAACGGCTGTATTTGACAGTCACTACGGCCCATGCTACTATCGTGCCCCAATCATAGCGTATTGCGGCCCGAATGAGTTGAGTTGGTGTATGAGACGATTGCGACCAGCTAATAACCGGGCAGTTGTACAAGATGCCCCCACCCCCTACGATGACTTAGGCTTTCTTTTGCGTCGTACATCCGTATCCGACTCAAGTGATTCGATTGCCTCTGAGCGCTGGAACCGCCTTGCGCAGCGCATCGTAGCCTACCACCAACTACAAGCGCTGATCGCGCACATGTCTCTTCAAGGATCTGAGGTGCGTCGCTCAGCGCTGCTTCTGCGGGCATGGTCAACCCTGACCGCGCCAATCGCATGACTCATGTGTGCTACCAGCTTATGTCTCGCCTTGCGAGACGGAAAGGAGGCTAAATCGCTCGGTCATTTGTGAGTGTATCAGCAGCACAAATGACGGTTTGTTCGCTGTGATGTGTCCAACACCCATCGTATGAAGGAGCAGAGTATTCATGAATCTGCTAGGCTGGAAGAAAACATACACCTTGCTACTGCTCGTAGCATTGATCCTGCCAATTCTCGCTGCGTGCGGCGGCACCGCTGGTACGGGCGCTAGCCCAAGCCCGGCAGCATCGGCATCGCCTGCCGCATCGGCATCGCCCGCCGCATCTCCATCGCCCGCTGCCTCCCCCTCAGAATCGCCAGCCGCGTCGCCCGCAGAGTCGCCGGCTGCCTCCCCCTCAGCATCGCCTGCCGGTGGAGCTGGTGACAATGTTCTGCGCATCGGCCTGACAACCTGGCCCGACACGCTCGATCCGCAGAAGGCCTCTTTCTCGCAGGAGATTGCCAACCTGAGCCTGATGTATGAGGGCCTGACCGGTCTGAGCAAAGATCTGGAGACGGTTCCGGCGGCGGCAGAGAAGTGGGAGTACAACGACGACGCGACGCTGATTACCTTTACCCTGCGCTCCGGCCTCAAGTATAGCGACGGCTCGCCGCTGACCGCGCAGGACTTCGTCAACGCCGTGTACCGCACGCTCGATCCGAACCTGCCAGGCGACTATCAGACCTCGATCGCGATGATCGAGGGCGCTGAGGATATTATCGCCACCGAAGTACCGACCGGCACCGACTCGCTCCCGGCCAAGTTCGAGGCCCTGGGCGTACAGGCCGTGGACGAGCAGACTATCACCTTCAAGCTGACCCAGCCGACGCCGTACTTCCACACGCTGATGAGCCTGTGGGTGATGTACCCGGCGAAGGATGATCTGGTCAAGCAGGGCGGCGCGCAGTGGTACGAAACCGCCGCCAACCATATCGGCAACGGCCCGTTCAAGGTGACAAAGATCGAGCGCGGCGATAACCTGATCGAGTACGAGGCCAACGAGAACTACTGGCAGGGCCGTCCGAAGCTCGATGGCGTTCAGATCCGCTTCATCGACGACCTGGCCGTGGCGCTGCAAGCGTACAAGAACGGCGAGATCGACATGATGGAGCCCGATCCGAACGACGCGCCTTCGCTGCGCAGCGACCCGGTGCTGAGCAAGGAGTTCCAGGAGTATGCCGGCTCTTGTACGTTCGTGCTCGCGTTCAACCTGACGAAGGCACCGTTCGATGATCCGAAGGTGCGCCAGGCATTCGCCTATGCCTTCGACCGCGAAACCTTTATCCGCGACGCGCTCCAGGATACGGAAGTGCAGACCCTGACCTGGATTCCGCCGGGATACCCTGGGCACAAGGAAGGCGAGACTCGCTTCGGCTTCGATGTCGAGAAGGCGAAGGCCATGCTGGCGGAGGCTGGCTTCCCCGAAGGCCAGGGCTTCCCCGAAGTTAAGGTCAGCTACCCCAGCAACAACCCGGCGACTCAGCCGCGCGTCGAGTACGTCATCCAGATGCTTCAGACCAACCTGGGCGTGACGCTCGTGCCGGAGCCGGTTGAGAACACAACACTGACCAACCTGCGCAAGGACGTTTCGACCTATCCGCAGATGCTCTATCGCGGCGGCTGGTGCGCGGACTATCCCGATCCGCAGAACTGGCTGAGCGTGTACTGGCACTCGCGCAGCAACTTCGCGCGCAACATCGGCTACAAGAACGAGAAGCTCGACGCGCTGCTCGACCAGGCCGACGTTGAGACGGATGAGACGAAGCGCTTCGATCTGTACGCACAGGCCCAGGAGATCGTGATCGAAGACCAGGGCGAGGTGATGTTGAGCAACAACAAGAACACCTATCTGGTCAAACCGTACGTCAAGGGCCTTGACTTCACGCCGCAGGACTCGGCGTTCCCTGGTCAGGAGACTGGCCTGATCAACGTGACGATCGAGCGATAACGCATGGTTGGGCGGCGCTGGAGACTCTCATCTTGCAGGTGAGGATCGTCAGCGTCTAGATGTAGCGACCGGGTTCGTCGAATGAGGTTCGCGAGCCCGGTCGATGCACGAGGAAGATCGAGATGATCCGTTTTATTATTCGTCGTCTTCTTTGGATGATCCCGGTGCTCTTTTTTGTTGCGCTGGTCACATTTTTCTTGATGCACCAGGCGCCCGGCGGCCCGTTCGACCGGGAAGACAAGAACGTTGATCCGGCGACGCTGAGAGCGCTCAACTCCCGCTTCGGCCTGGATAAGCCGCAGTATATCAATACCGGAGCCGTGAATGCGCTCTGGGATCAGGGCGTGCGAAACCCGCTGAGCCTTGGTCGCGCGTTTGTCGATAGCCAGTTTGGCAACTATATGATCAACGCTATCCAGGGCGATCTGGGGCCGTCCTACCGCCAGCGCGGCAAGGATGTTCAGGATATTCTGCGCGCGCAGTGGCCCTACTCGATACGGCTGGGCCTGTTTGCGCTGGCGTTCGCGGTGATCGTCGGCGTGCCGCTGGGCGTGATCGCGGCGCTCCGGCAAAACACGATCATCGACTATATCAGCCTCTTCTTTGCCACGGTCGGCGTGTCGCTGCCGACGTTTATCACCGGCCTGCTGGTGATCATCATCTTCGGCACCACGCTCAAGTGGATTAACATCGTCGGCAACGACTGGAACTCGATGAAGTCGTACATCGCGCCGGGGCTGGTGCTCGGTATGCTGACCATGTCGTTCATCACGCGCATTACGCGCACGACGATGCTTGAAGTCAAGCGGCAGGATTATATTCGTACGGCGCGGGCCAAGGGCCTGGCCGAGAATGCCGTGATCGTTCGGCACATGCTGCGCAACGCGCTGATCCCGGTGGTGACGTTGCTCGGCCCCGCGCTGGTGGGCCTGATCACCGGATCGGTGATTACCGAAGGCATCTTTAGCATTCCCGGCATCGGCGGCTACTTCGTCGAGTCGATCAGCAGCCGCGATTACTCGATGATCATGGGCACGACGCTGATCTTTGCCACGTTGACAGTGCTGGCGAATCTTTTGGTTGACCTGAGCTATGGCTTTCTCGATCCGCGTATTCGTAACCAGTAGAGCCGTTTTGAAGGCAGGATTATTGATAGGATCATAACCCGCATTGGATCTCGAATGGCCCGTAGAGCGCGTAGCGTACACGTTGCGTCATTCGCAATTCGTGGTTGAGGTAGAACTATGGCAACAACAGCTTCTCGAACTGCGATGGGACAGGAAGATCGTACGCTCTTAGCACGAGCGCCTCGTAGCCTGTGGAGTGATGCACGGCGGCGCTTGCTGCGCAACAAAGCGGCGGTCGCAGGGATTATCTATATTTTGTTGCTGGGGGGGGTCGCGGTGGCAGCGCCGCTGCTTGCTCCGCACTCGCCGCTCAAAATCTTTCCCGGCAACTCCTACCGACAGGCAGCCTGGATTCAGACCGATCAGCCCCGAACGAGCGGCACCTGGGATCATCCGCTGGGCACCGATGCGATTGGACGCGATGTGCTCAGCCGTCTGATCTACGGCACGCGCACCTCGCTGGTCGTCGGCTTTATTCCGATGGCGCTGACGCTGCTGATCGGCACGACGATCGGCCTGATCGCGGGCTACACCGGAGGCTGGGTCGATACGCTCTTGATGCGGATCGCCGATATTGTCTTCTCCTTTCCTTCGCTGCTGTTCTTTATCATTGTTATGGCAGCGCTCAAAGATACGGGGATTGGTAAAGTCTGGAACGGCTTTTTGATCTTGTTCATGGCGCTCTCGTTCATCGAGTGGGTCGGCGTGTCGCGGCTGGTGCGCGGGCAGATTCTGTCGCTCAAGGAGAAGGAATTCGTCGAGTCGGCGCGGGCGATCGGCGTGCGCAACCACAATATTCTGCTGCGGCACCTGCTGCCGAACTCGCTCGGCCCGATCATCGTCGCGGGCGCGTTTATCGTCCCCGGCGCGATCATCACCGAGGCCGTGCTCTCGTATCTGGGCATCGGGCTGCGTCCAGCCACCAAAGCGGGTGCGATGTTCCCGGTTAGCTGGGGCAACATGATCCTCGACGGCAAGGGCGCGATTCTGGCGCAGCCGTGGCTGATGATCGCCCCTGCGATTGCGATTGCGTCGATTACCCTGGCGTTTACCTTCCTGGGTGATGGCCTGCGCGATGCGCTCGATCCACGCCAAAATCAATAGCTCTGCGCATTGGGCATAGCGCAATAGTGTTGCTGGCTTCTACTGTTTTGGAGTTTGTATGCCACCTCTTTTGGAAGTAAAAGACCTGCGCACGCACTTCTACACGCAAGACGGCGTTGTAAAGGCGGTGGACGGCGTATCGTTCTACGTCGATAAGGGCGAGACGCTGGGGATCGTCGGCGAGTCCGGGTCGGGCAAGTCGGTGACATCGCTGTCGATCATGCGGCTGATCCCAACCCCGCCCGGCAAGATCGCGGGTGGGCAGATCTTGTTCGACGGCGACGATCTGCTCAAGTACTCTGAGGATGAGATGCGGCACATTCGCGGTAAAGATATCGCGATGATCTTTCAGGACCCAATGACCTCGCTCAATCCGGTGCTGACGATTGGCCGCCAGATCACCGAGTCGCTGGAGCTGCACATGAAGATGACCGGCAAGGAGGCGCGCAATCGCGCCGCCGAGTTGCTGGCGATGGTCGGTATTCCGTCGCCGGAGAAGCGCCTTGACGATTATCCGCACCAGTTTTCGGGCGGTATGCGCCAGCGCGTGATGATCGCGATGGCGCTCTCGTGCAATCCGCAACTGCTGATCGCCGACGAGCCGACGACCGCGCTGGATGTGACGATCCAGGCGCAGATTCTGGAGCTGATCGGCAAGCTGCAAGAAGAGCTGGGCATGGCGGTGATCATCATCACGCACGACCTGGGCGTGGTCGCGGGCATGGCCGACCGGGTCAATGTGATGTACGCCGGGCGGCTGATCGAGGAAGGCCCGACCGAGCAGATCTTTGCCGATCCGCGCATGCCCTACACGATCGGCCTGCTTCAGTCGATTCCGCGCCTGGATGAGCAGCGCGGCCATAAGCTCGATCCGATCCGTGGCCTGCCGCCGGACCTGATCAACCTGCCGCCGGTCTGTCCGTTCTCGCCGCGCTGCGACTATGTGCAGGATGCCTGCTACCAGCAGGTGCCGCCGCTGCGTCCGGTCGCCGCCAATCAGCGGGCTGCCTGCCTGTTCGATATTCACGCTCCCTGGCTCGGCGGGCAAAACGGCGAGGGCGCGGCCCAGGTTCGACGCCAGACGGTTGAAGAAGCAACCTAACGTCTGCGGCATTGCGCGTCGTGCTGCACCGTATGCGGATGCTGCGTAGTGACGGCGACGATCCGTGCTAGAATAGGCGACGATCTTTTTTCGATGCGTCCCCACCTCTGATCAACTGCTAGAAGGATAGAGTGGATGAGCAACGCGCAACAGAATGGCGACACGCTGCTCGACGTGCGTGACCTGAAAATGTACTTCCCGATCACGCGCGGCATCGTTTTCCAGCGTCAGGTTGGAGCCGTCAAAGCGGTTGACGGTATCAGTATGACGATCAAGCGCGGCGAGACGCTGGGCTTGGTGGGCGAGTCCGGCTGCGGCAAGTCTACCGCCGGTCGCGCAATTCTGCAACTGTACAAGCCCACCGCAGGCGAAGTGATTTTCAACGGTCGTGACCTGACGAAGCTCAACAGCAACGAGATGCGCCGCACCCGGCGCGATGTGCAGATGATCTTCCAAGATCCGTACGCCTCGTTGAATCCGCGCATGACGGTCGGCGACATCGTCGGCGAGCCGATCCGAGTGCATGGCCTGCGCAAGGGCTCCAAAGCGGTCCGCGATCGGGTCCAGGAGCTGCTGCAACTGGTTGGCCTCAATCCCTATTTCGTCAACCGCTACCCGCACGAGTTCTCCGGCGGCCAGCGTCAGCGCATCGGCATTGCCCGCGCGCTCGCGGTCGAGCCCGATTTCGTGGTCTGCGACGAGCCGGTGTCGGCGCTCGACGTGTCGATCCAGGCGCAGGTGATCAACCTGCTGGAAGACCTGCAAGATCAGCTCGGACTGACCTACCTGTTCATCGCGCACGGCCTGAGCGTAGTGAAGCACATCAGCGACCGCGTGGCGGTGATGTACCTGGGCCGGATCGTCGAGCTGGCCGATAGCGTCGAGCTGTATCGCCAGCCGCTCCATCCGTACACCCAGGCGCTTCTGTCGGCAGTGCCGATCCCCGATCCGGTGATCGAGAAGAAACGCCAGCGCATTATTTTGCAGGGCGACGTGCCCAGCCCGATCAATCCGCCGCCAGGCTGCCGCTTCCATACGCGCTGCCCGATCGCGATCGACAAGTGCCGCGTCGAAGATCCGCCGTTTGTCGATTACGGCGGCGGGCACTTTGCCGCCTGCTGGCGCGCGCGCGAGGTCAATGAGCTGCTGCCGAACCAGGCGGCGGAGGCCGATGTGGCGCATAAGACCGGCGCGCCGGTGGCGTAGAACCGAGCGCAGGGCGGGTGCCAGGCCCAAGCTGGTGCCCTCTAGGCGGCGATTGGGGTGAGGGCCGCAACGCAAAGCTCAGAACGTTGAACTCGTAACTCAAAACCAGAGCCAGGGGTCGCGCAAGACGATCCCTGGTTTTTTATCTGGAGCGTAGCGCGGGACGAGTCGGGCGAATTTGTTATAATGCTCTTCGCAAGCCTGTTCTACTGATACCGCTGTATGTCGCTAAGGAACGCCGATGATTCCCGAAAAGCTCCAGTTGCGCAATTTTATGTGCTACGGCGAGGATGTTCCGCCGCTGCAATTTGCCGGGCTGCATGTCGCCTGTCTCTCCGGCCAGAACGGCGCGGGAAAGTCGGCTCTGCTCGACGCGCTGACTTGGTCGCTGTGGGGCAAGGCACGCGCCAAGAGCGACGACGATCTGATTACGCTGGGGCGCGAGGAGATGGAGGTGGCGCTTGAGTTCTTGCTCGACAACCAGATCTATCGGGTGATTCGGCGGCGGAAGCGCGGCAAGCGGGCAGGCTCGACGACGCTTGATTTTCAGATCCGCGAGCGCGATACTACCTGGCGCAGGCTGTCGGGCGATACGATCGCCGAGACGCAGGCCGCGATCAACCGCGTGCTGCGCATCGAGTACGATACCTTTATCAACTCGGCGTTTCTGATCCAGGGCCGCGCCGACGAGTTCACCGGACGCAAGCCCGCCGAGCGCAAGCAGGTGCTGGCCGATATTCTGGGCCTGTCGGAGTACGAGGAGCTGGAGCGACGGGCCAAGGATGCCATCAACGAGCGCACCAAAGATCTGGATCTGGTCCAAAGCCATATCATGCGGCTGCAAGCGGAGGCCGAGCAGCAGCCGGTGCTTGAGCAGCAGCGCGACGAGGCGCAGGAGCGCGTGGCGGCGATCCAGGAGGAGCTTCACGATCACGAGGCCGGTACGCAGGAGCTACGCGAGCAGGCGTCGCGCCTGCGCGAGGCCAGCGCGCGGCGCGACGCGCTGGCTCAGTCGCTCGCTCAGGGCGAGCAGGCGCAGCGCGAGCTATACGGCGGGATTGCCCGCTTGCAGAACGAGATCGCCGTATTCGAGGCGGTGATCGCGCGGCGCGACGCGATCGAGCAGGGCTGCGAGCATCTGCACGCGGCGCAGGCGGCACTGGAAGAGATGGATCGTCGTCGTGAAGAGGCCTATCGGCTCAAGGAAGAGTTCAACCAGTGGCAGCGCCAGCTCGACGCGCTGCGCCATCAGCTTGAGCTGGAGCAGCGCAGCGCCCAGGAGCAGCTAGCGCGGCTGGATGCGCAGCTAGCGCGACGCTCGACGGCGCTCGCCGATCGCGAGGGCTTGACCAGGCAGCTTGTCGAGCTGAGCGCGCTGCAAGCCACGCTCGCGCAGTTGAAAGCCGACGAAAGCCGCCTGATCGAGCAGCAGGCGATGCTGCTTGAGCTTCAGGTGCGGGCGAAGGAGCTGCAAGGCATTGTCAACGTGCAGCGCGACTCGCTGATTGGGGTGCAGCAGGAGCAGCAGCGCCGCGAGGCCGAGCTTAGCGAGCAGGCCGCTGCCTTGCCCGATCTCGATCGAGCGCTGCGTGAGGTGCGCAGTGAGCTGGCGGCGTTTCAAGCCCGTGAGGATGAGCTAGTCACTCGTCGCGACGATCTGGCGGCGGCGCTTCAGCGCCAGGGTGAGCTTCAGTCGGACTACAAGGCGGTCGAGGCAGAGGGCAAAGAGATCGGCAATAAGCTGCAGCTGATCGAGCAGGGCGAGGGCACCTGCCCGGTCTGTGACAGCGCGCTCGGCAATGCCGGTCTGGTGCGGATCGTCGAGCAATACCACGAGCGCCGGGATGCTCTGCGTCAGCAGATCGTTGATCTGCGGCGTGAGACACGCGAGAACGATGCGCTGGTCGCGGAGCAGCGCGCGGCGATTGAGCAGTTGGAGCAGTTTCTTGCTCTCCGCTCCCAGGCCGAGGCGCGCCGCGCCAAGCTGGAATTGCAGCAGGCCCAGGCCACCGAGGCGCGGGCAAAGCTGGCCGATGTGCGCGAGACGCTGCGCACCGTCGAGGTGCAGTTGGAGCAGCGCGCGTATGCCCAGGCCGAGCAGCGCGAGCTAGACAATCTCGAAGCGCAGCTTGCGCTGCTGGGCGACCTGACGACGATCAAACGGCAGCTCGCGCAGCTTCGCGCCGAGGTTGCGACGACCGAGCGCCAGATCGCGGAGGCTAGCCAGATTCAACAGCAGGTCGCCCTGCTGGACGCCGAGCTTGCGGCGATTGCCGAGGCGGAGGCGCAGCGTCCCGCCGTGCTCGCACGCCACGAGTCGATCTGCGACCAGCTGGAGCATGAGGCGTATGGCGAGGAGGAGCGCCGCGCCCGTGAGGCCGTCCGCGCCGAGGGGCAGGCGCTCGGCTACAGCAAAGAAGCGCACGCCGTGCTGCGCAGCGAAGTCGACGAGCTGAAGCGCTGGGAGCGCGAGGCGCTGGATCTGGAGCGGGCGCTGGCCTCGGTCGAGCGGAGCCGCGAGTATCTACGCCGCGACGAAGAGCAGTGTGCGCGCGTCGCGGCGGATCTGGCCGAAAAACGCCAGCAGATCGCGCTGCTGAACCAACAACTGCACGATCAGGCGCGAATCGAGCTGGCGCTGCGCGATGCCGATACCCACAGCCGTATGTTGCAGACTCAGCTTCAGATCGCGCAGCGGGCGCTCGGCAGCGCGGAAGAGCTGCTGCGCGTATGCCAGAAGAGCGCCCTTCTGCTGGTCGAGCAGCGCGCCCACGCTTCGGTGCTGGCCGATGAGCGTGCCGTGTACGATGAGCTGGCGCAGGCGTTCGGCAAGAAAGGCGTTCAGGCCATGCTGATCGAGACGGCGATCCCTGAGCTTGAGCAGGAGGCGAACAAGCTGCTGAGCCGCATGACCGATAACCAGTTTCATCTGGCGTTCGAGACGCAGCGCGATACCAAAAAGGGCGATAGTACGATCGAGACGCTTGACATTCGGATCTCGGATAGCCTTGGCACGCGCGATTACCAGATGTACAGCGGCGGCGAGGCCTTCCGCGTAAATTTTGCGATTCGCATCGCCCTGTCGAAGCTGCTCGCGCGGCGCGCAGGCGCGAATCTCAAGACGCTGATCATCGATGAGGGATTTGGAACGCAGGACGGCAAAGGCCGCGATCGAGTGGTGGAGGCGATCAACGCTATCGCCGACGACTTCGATTGCATTCTGGTGATCACGCATATTCAGGAGCTTAAAGATATGTTCCCGACGCAGATCGAGATCACCAAAACGGCACACGGCTCGACATGGTCAGTGAGCTAGTGCGCCGCGAGCCGGGGTGAGGGCCTGACGCAGAACCACGAACCGAGAACCAGGCGCTGGAGCCTCGAAACGTTGAGCTTTGGACTCCTGGAGGTTGCGCGGGCGGGCGGCTTTTGATATACTGCAAGCCGTACGGGGACGTGGCGAAATTGGCAGACGCGCTAGACTTAGGATCTAGTGTCGCAAGACGTGAGAGTTCGAGTCTCTCCGTCCCCACCAGAGAACGCTTGCTACCAGTCTAGCAAGCGTTTAGCATTTAATGGAATTGCAATGCTGCGATAGAAGTCTCAAATGCGTATGTTATAATGCCGCCAGCATGCGCATATCGTACAACTATGGTTAGGAGTAAGTTGAGGCTGTGAAAGTTACAACTGAGCATTTACCCAAAAGTTTGATCGCGCTGGATATTGAGCTAGAGCCGCAGCAGGTGCAGAAGGGCCTGGAAAAGGCCGCCCGCAAGCTGTCGCAGCAGTATCGTATTCCTGGCTTTCGCCCAGGCAAGGCCCCGCGCCAGATCGTTGAAAACTACTTTGGTCGTGAGCGGCTGCTCGAAGAGGCGACCGATGACCTGATCCAGAAAACGTTTCCCGAAGCGCTCAAGCAAGAGCAGATCGTGCCCGTTGGGCGGCCTACGCTCGAAAAAGTCGAGCAGCAGCCGTTCCGCTATCGGGTGACGGTGCCTGTCGAGCCGACGATCGAGCTGGTTGATTACAGCGGCTATCAGATGCCGTACGCGCCGGAAGAAGTCAGCGATGAGACGGTCCAGAAATTGCTCGACGCGCAGCGTGAGCAGCATGTCGTGCTCAAGGAGCTGGAAGAGCCGCGTCCCGCTCAGCCCGGCGATATGGTGACAGTCATCATCTCGCAGGACGACGATGACGACGATGATGACGACGATGACGATGATGACGACGACGAGGAGTTTGATACGACCGTCGAACTCGAAGAAGACATCGACATCGACGCCAGCGACGACGATGACGACGATGACGACGATGACGACGATGACGACGATGACGACGACGAGGAAGAAGGCCAGGAGCAGCAGCTCGCGCTCGTCGAAGGGCGGATTCGGCCCGAAATCTACGAGACGCTGATCGGCGCTGTGCCCGGCGAGACTCGCATCGTCACGATGCGCTACGGCGAGGACGAGGAAGAAGAGGCGCTGCGCGGGCGCGAAGTCACCTATACAATGAGTGTCAAGAACGTTCAGGAGCGGCTGCTGCCAGAGTGGGACGAGCTGCCGACGCTCGCCGAGTTCGAGGGTGATTTTGAAGCGCTACGTGCCAATGCGCGCGAGCGGCTGGAGCGCGCCGCCGAGGAGAAGGCTCGCCGCGAGGTGATCGACGGATTCTTGAGCCGACTCTCGGAAGAAACGTCGTTCGAGATCCCCGAAGCGATGGTTGTGGACCGGGCGGAGGAGCTGTTCCACCAGCAGGTCGCTGAGTTCCAGCGCTACGGCATCGATGAGGAGCAGTTCCTCAAGCTGAGCAACAAAACCCACGATGAGGCGGTCGCTCAGTTCGTGTCTCAGGCCGAGCCTGATGTGCGTCGCTCCCTGATCGTGCGCGAGTTTCTCAAGCGCGAGGCGCTGACGCTCAACGATGCGGAGCTTGCCGCCGAGACGCAGCGCTTCCTGGAAGAATTTGGCCCTGATCGGCGCGACGAGGTTGCCAAGCTGCTCAACGAGCCGAACATGCGCCAGATGATCGCGTCGTCGGCGCTCGATCGTAAGCTCCGCGACCGCATCGTTGAGATCGCGACCGGCCAGCAGCCGCGAGCGACTGAAGGCGCAGGCCCGACGGAGACACCGGAGACGCCCGCGCCCACGGTCGAGAGCGATCTGGCAACTGGCGGCGCCGAGCGCGGCAGCGTCTTTGCAGATCCCGGCCCGTCGGCGGACGAGATCGAGGGTACGAGCTCGGTGGAGCAGGCCACCGTCGCTGACTACGGCCAGCGCGACACATCTGATGAGTCCGGTCCTGACGCCGGACCAAGCCGTTCGAGCGAGGCTTAAGATGGTATGATCAGGGAAGAAGTACATCTGTTACTTCTTCCCGGTCATCATCCTAAAGGAGGGGCAATATGGACTGGAAATCACCACAAGCGGTGGTTCCCTACGTTGTGGAAAACACCAGCCGAGGCGAGCGTGTGTACGACATCTACTCGCGCCTGCTGAAGGAGCGCATCATCCTGCTGGGCACGCCGATCGAAGATCAGATTGCGAACGTGATTGTCGCGCAGCTTCTATTCCTGGCGAGCGACGATCCCGATCGGGACATCAGTCTCTACATCAACAGCCCTGGCGGCTCGATCACGGCGGGTCTGGCGATCTACGATACCATGCAGATGATTAGCTGCGATGTCGCGACCTATTGCGTCGGTATGGCTGGCTCGATGGCGACGCCGATTCTGGCCGGTGGCGCGAAAGGCAAGCGCTTCTCGCTGCCGCACTCGACGGTCCATATGCATCCGGCTGGCATCGGACGGATTGGCGGCTACGCGCCCGACGTCGAGATCCAGGCGCGCGAGCTGCTGCGTTTGCAGACCACGATCCGCGAGTTGCTCGCCAAGGATACCGGCCAGCCGCTGGATCGGATCTCGCGCGATTTCGATCGCGACTTGTACATGGACCCGCATCAGGCCAAGGAGTACGGCATCATCGACGAGGTGCTGGAGGTCGGCGCGGGAGTACCGCAAACCACAGAAAACAGTCCGTCGCTGTAGAGGCAATCGCACGGGGGGGTGGCACGCCGCGCCCCCGCGCTGGCCCTTTGTTTTTACTTTACGCTCCACGTTGAGGAAGTTTCAATGGCGCGAACCCGGAGCGGCCAACCGGCCTATGTCTGCTCATTCTGTACGCGCGGCCAGGACGAGGTCCAGCGGCTGATCGCCGGTCCTGGCGGTGTTTTCATCTGTGACGAATGCGTTGCGCTCTGTACGCAGATTATCGCCGAAGAGCGGGCAGCCAAACCGGCTCCCAGCCCCGTCAAGCTAGGCCGTGTGCCAGCGCCCGCGCGGATTCGTGAGCAGCTCGATCAGTATGTGATCGGCCAGGAGCGCGCGAAAAAGGTGCTGTCGGTTGCCGTCTATAACCATTACAAGCGCGTACAGGCCGGTATCGAGGTCGACGGCGTTGAGCTGCAAAAGTCGAACATTTTGCTGCTCGGCCCCACCGGCTGCGGCAAGACGCTGCTGGCCGAGACGTTAGCGAAGATTTTAGATGTGCCCTTCGCTATCGCCGATGCGACCGCGCTGACCGAGGCGGGCTATGTCGGCGAGGATGTCGAGACGATCCTGCTGCGGCTGATTCAGGCCGCCGATGGGAACGTCGAGCGGGCGCAGCTTGGTATTATCTATCTCGACGAGATCGATAAGATTACACGCAAGGCCGATAATCCGTCGATCACCCGCGATGTTTCGGGCGAGGGCGTGCAGCAGGCGCTGCTGAAGATCATGGAAGGCTGCATCGCGCACGTGCCGCCGGTGCCGGGTCGCAAGCATCCTCAGCAAGAGTATATTCCCTTCGATACCAAGAACGTGCTGTTCATTTGCGGCGGCGCATTCGAGGGCCTGGACCGCTTTGTCGCCAAGCGGGTCGGAGCCAATCGACGGCTTGGATTTGGGCAGGGCAAGGAGGCGAAAGAGGTTCGCGAGCGCGAGATCTCCAAGCTGCTGGCCCAGACGACGCCGGATGATCTGCTGCGCTACGGGCTGATCCCAGAGTTTATCGGGCGCTTGCCGGTGATGGTGTCGCTGGACGCGCTGGATAGCTCCGCGCTGCTGCGGATTTTGACGGAGCCGCGCAACGCAGTGATCAAGCAGTATCAGAAGATGCTGTCGCTCGATCGCGTCGATCTGGAAGTGACGCCGGATGCGCTTGAGGCCATCGCCGATAAGGCGTTGCAAGTCGGCACCGGCGCGCGGGCGCTGCGCTCGATCGTCGAGACGCTGCTGCTGGATGTGATGTACGAGCTGCCGTCGCGCGATAATGTTGCCCGCTGTATCATCAACGGCGAGGTCGTGCGTGGCCGGGGCCATCCGATCCTCGTGCCGCGATCCGATGGTATTCGGCGAATCCTTGACGAAGCGGTCTAGCCGCGAGCTGTGCCTGCCGGGCCGCTGGCTGGCTTCGGCGGCGCTGCTGGCTCTCGAAGCTTATGCGCCTACTACGTAAAACCCGTCCAACCAACGATCCTAAACAACAGCGCCGGATTCTCGTCGCCGACGACGATCCTTCGATCGCGCAGTTGGTGCAGGCTGCCCTGCGCGACCCACGCTATGAGGTGGTTGCGGCGGCGAATGGCCTTCAGGCGATTACGAGCTTCAAGCAAGGCCGCTTCGATCTGGTGATCCTCGATGTGATGATGCCCTATGTCGACGGCTTCGAGGCCTGCCAGCGCATCCGCGAAACCTCGGATGTGCCGATCGTGATTCTGACCTCACGCGACGGCATCGACGATGTGGTGCATGGCTTCGAGCTCGGCGCGGACGATTACATTACCAAGCCCTTTAAGATCGCAGAGCTGCTGGCGCGAGTCGAGGCGATTCTGCGCCGCGTCGAGGGCCAGCACGAGCGTCTCGCGCCGCCGGTCTTGGATGTCGCCGGTCTGCATATCGACAAGCCCCGGCACTACGTCGAGCTGAATCACCGCCCGGTCACGCTCACGCCGATGGAGTTCGAGCTGCTCTACTTCCTGGCCGCGAACGTGGGACAGGTTTTCGACCGCGAGACGCTCTTCCGTGAGGTGTGGGGCTATGAGTACGTCGGCGAGACGAATCTGGTCGACGTGTGCGTGCGTCGACTACGCGAAAAGATCGAGGATGAGCCGTC